>CAYRPZ010000001.1:0-84380 GCA_964426275.1 uncultured Ruminococcus sp.
AAAACTCTCTGATACTCTTGAAGATACAATCATGATGATTGAACTTTCAATTGAGGAGGGCGATGAAAGCTCTGCTGAGGAACTCAAGGCTGAAGCTGAAAACTTCAAAAGAATACTTGAAGAGGAAAAACTCTCCACACTTCTTTCAGGCGAATATGACAGTAAAAATGCCATTCTTACATTTCATGCAGGCGCAGGAGGAACGGAGGCTCAGGACTGGGCTGAAATGCTTTACAGAATGTATAATCACTGGGCTGAACGTCATAATTTCAAAGTAAAACTGCTTGACTATCTTGATGGCGATGAAGCAGGTCTGAAAAGTGCTTCAATACTTATTGAGGGAATGAATGCATATGGCTTCCTTAAATCAGAAATCGGCGTTCACAGACTTGTGAGAATATCTCCTTTTGACGCATCAGGAAGAAGACATACTTCATTTGCAGCTATTGAAGTTATGCCTGAAATCGATGACAGTATCGAAATTGATATACGTTCTGAAGATTTAAAAGTTGACACATACCGTTCAAGCGGTGCAGGCGGTCAGCATATCAATAAAACTGAATCGGCAATAAGAATTACTCATATACCTACAGGTGTAGTTGTTTCATGCCAGACACAGAGAAGTCAGCATCAGAACCGTGAATATGCCATGAAAATGCTCCGTTCAAAGCTTGTTGAAATCAAAGAGCGTGAACACCTTGAAAAGATATCCGATATCAAAGGTGTACAGAAAGAAATTGGCTGGGGAGCTCAGATACGTTCATATGTGTTCATGCCGTATACTTTGGTAAAAGACCACAGAACAGGCTTTGAAAACGGCAATATCAATGCTGTTATGGACGGTGATATTGACGGATTTATCAATGAATATCTTAAATCCCTCTCTCATGGCACTTTAAATAATCAGTAATTTTATATTTATAAACCAAAAACAAAGCAGGAAATTTTTTATTCCTGCTTTGCTTTATTTTTTTCATATTATTCATTATAAAGGGGCATACTTATAAAAGAATTTATTTTTATGAGGTGCTTTATGGAAATAATTAAAATTATTCTGCTTTCTCTTTTTTCTGTTTTTGAACTTTTTATTCTTACTAAAATTATGGGAAACCGTCAGATGTCACAGCTTAGTATGTTTGACTATGTAAACGGCATTACCATAGGTTCAATTGCTGCTGAAATGGCAACATCTCTTGAAACAAACTTCTGGCATCCTTTCACTGCAATAATTGTATATTCTCTTGTATCCGTTTTAATATCATATGCAACTTCAAAATCAATAAAATTAAGAAAAATTATTAACGGAAAGCCAAGAATACTTATGCAGAACAATAAACTTATCAAAGGTAATTTTTCACGTGCCAAAATAGATATAAACGAATTTCTTGAAGAATGCAGAAATCAGGGATTTTTCAATATCAATGATATTGATACTGCAATTATTGAATCAAATGGTAAATTAAGCATACTTCCTGCTGAAAGTAAACGTCCTCTTAATCCGAATGATATGGATATGAAACCAAAACAGCAAAAATTGCCTGTAAATGTTATAATGGACGGTCAGATTATGCATGATGACCTTAAACATACAGGCAATAATGATATATGGCTGAAAAAACAGCTTGAACAGCAGAACGTTAAATTATCTGAAATATTTATAGCTTTCTGTGATGAAAACAATCAGCTTAGCATATATAAAAAGAATAATAAACAACATTAACAGTCAAAGGATTTTTTACGGTAAATTATAATTATTATAACAGATGATATAATCAATATAAGTGAAACTGAAAGTATAATTACTGATTTTATAAGACTGTTTTCCCGCTGAACCAGTTTATATTGACATAACTGTGATATTGCATCAGAATTGCCATCATCTTCAAACCATTCCTCTGCCCATTTTATAACATCACTTTCAGCCTCGCATACATCAACTATTACAGGAACAGGAGTACCCGTATCGTCGGATTCTCCGGTCAGATAATCCCATGACTGCTCACAAAGTGTTTCTATTTCCTCCTGCATATCTGAGGTTTCCAGTATACAATATCCTTCATAATCACCATTTGCAACAACTATAAGATAATATGATGACTTTTCATCTTCAGAACTTGCTATAATATCAAGCACCATATTGACATTGCCTGTATATGCTTTTCCCTCCTCCAGCTCATTTACCTTGTAATCATTAAAATCCTGCTTATTGAAATTATAATGAATCAGTTCATATATAACTTTTACAGATGTAAAACCTGAAAGTACGATAATAATAACAAGAATAACGGCAAACCTTTGTTTCATGGAATTTTTTATATTTTCAGATACAGTTCCCATAAATCCTCCATTTTATAATTCTTTTGTTTTCATATATTCAATGAAATGCTTTGCCGTTCTCGGAGAGCGTCCGCTTTTGCGGAGAGCGAATTTTTCAGCTTCAGCAATAAGTTCATCATGAGGAACATCAATTCCATACTGTTGTGCAAGACCTGTTACAATATCTATGAATCTTTTCTTGTCAGGCTTTGAGAAATTCACCGTAAGACCAAATCTTTCGGAAAGAGATATAAGTTCCTGAACAGTATCATTATGATGAATGTCATCACCGTCCCTGTCTGAAAATGTTTCCTTTACAAGATGCCTGCGGTTGCTTGTGGCATATATTGCAATATTTGAAGTTCTTGCTGACACTGAACCTTCAAGTATAGCTTTAAGTTCGCCAAATTCATCATCATCTTTTGCAAACGAAAGGTCATCTATAAATATTATAAATTTAAGAGGATTTATGCTCAGGCTGTCTATAATAAACGGTATCTCTCTTAACTGTTTCTTTGAAATTTCAATTATTCTTAATCCTTTGTCTTTGTATTCATTTGCAATAGCCTTTACTGTAGAAGATTTTCCCGTACCCGCATCGCCATAAAGAAGTACATTTCCAGCCGGCTTGCCTGCGATAAGTGCAAGTGTATTGTCAATTAAAGCCTTTCTTTCAGCCTGATAACCAATAAGATTTGACAATCTGATATTATCAGGATTTTTAACAGGAGTTACAGCGCCGTTTTTAATTACAAACATATAATATTTTGCAAATATTCCATATCCATGCTCTGAAATATGCTCTGTCCTGTAATTATATTCAGCTTTGAAATCAATATCCGGCGATATATTCCATGACGGAAGAAATCTGATGTAATTCATTGACTTCCTTATATCATCAGAAGTTATACAGGAAACTTTTCTAAGAATATCAAGTTCATTTTCAAGACATTTTTTTATATTCTCATCTGTTTCAAATCCCTGTGAACAGTTCACTATATAGAAATTTTCATCTTCAAAAACTGCATTCAGAATATATTGTGTAAAATTATTTCCTTTTTTATAAAGCTGTGCAGTAAATTCAGCATATCTCTTTACTTTTTCAGCATCATCTTCCATATCAAGCGTACATATAAGATTTAAAAATGCTGAAAGAATTTTATTCTCAAGCAAATTTCTAAATATTACCAATGAATAAATTTCTGATTTTATTTTATTCCATTCCATTATAAAAAACACTCTTTTCAAAAAAATTAATATCCAACTTTAAGACCGTAGCTCTCACATAATGTACTTAAACCATTCTTATATCCTGCACCAACCATGCTCATCTTCCATGAGTTTCCACGTCGGTATATTTCAAGAAAAATAACTGTCGTTTCCATTATAAGATTTTCAGCAGAAAAAAGATATTTTATGCTGTCACGGCTTCTTACGGTTATAAACGGTTCATTCACCTTTGAGAAATTATCTCTTGAACTTCTTGCATATATCGAATATGCTACAGAAATTTTTTCAATATAAGGTGATATAATATTAAGGTCTATTTCAACATCGCTTACTTTATTCTTTCCCTGCTGTATCCTTACAGAACGGTCAGCAGAAACAGGATTGCTGAAAAATACAAAATTCTCATCTTCAACAACTTTATTGTTTGCATCAGTCAGAAAAACATATGGGTCAATATCCATAGGTGCAAGAATCTTACGGCAGTTAAATTCAATTTTTATAAGGTCGTTTGCAATATCATCTATATAAATTCTCTCGCCCTTACGCAATCTCTGAATTGACGGAGGTTTAGACCTTTGACCGGAAGGCATAATCTCCCTTTGAGGAATACGGACAGCTGAAAAATCAGTTGCAGTATTCTTTTCGGGATTTGGTTCTTCCGCTTTATATAAAACAATATTATTTCTAAGTTCAGCATCAGAATATGACCTGCCTGAAATATAAATTCTCCTTGTAAATAATGATTTGATAAGTATTTCACCATATATAAACACATTGTTTTTTATATCATCAGCTTCTATAAAAACTGTATTTCTTCCCTTTTTAAGATTGAGAGGCGATATTTTTATACCTGAAATATCACATAACAGTTCGCATTCAGCCGGAACATATATTTCCATCTGATATGTATTTCTGCTGTCAGACTTAAAATCTCCAAGTGAAATGCTTTTAGGCATAATCCATTGAAATTCCTCATTTTTTATGCCCTTAACCCTGCCTGATATCTCCATATTTTCAAATAATGTATCCTGATAATATGAGCATATACAGCATAAATCAGCATTGCTGCTTGTAATTTCTGCCCTTATATTGCAAAGCTTTACTCCTGCTGAACGTATCTCAATAACTGAACCATCATTATTCCATAAAGTAGTGGAATTTCCCTTTACAGTACATGGTCTGTCTATAATAACGGGACCTTTAAATTCGCCTGACGGAAGTTCTATATTGTTTCCGGCAGAATTAATTATATCCTGAATACTTTTCATCTAAGGCAAGCCTCCTTTTTATCAATTCATAATTCTTAATTCACAACTCATAAATCTGAACTGCAAATTACAAACTATGCACATTGATTTAACGGGAGCAGTATAATTAAAAACCGCTCCCGATTAATAATCAGAAAATTAATTTTTAAGGTATAGATTATACATTTACACCAAAGCTTCTGCAAAGTGCTTCAAGTCCGCCCTGATATCCTGATGCAACAGCATTGAATTTCCATTCACCGTTTTTCTTATAGATTTCACATACAACAATTGCTGTTTCAACTGAAAAATCTTCAACAAGGTCAAATCTCAACGCATCTTCACCCTGAGTATCATCTTCACTTAATCTCTTTGCTACTCTTACATATGCATTTGATACCTGTCCGAAATTCTGCTTTCTGTTTACAGCATCATGAATTGTTACTGTAACTGCAATCTTGCTTATATCCTCAGGCATTTTTGAGAAATCAATTAAAATAACTTCATCATCACCGTCTCCTGCACCTGTAAGGTTATCGCCTGTATGAACAACCGCTTCATTTCTACTTACGAGATTATTATAAAAGATAAAATCTTCATCACGGTTTACCTTGCCGTTATCACCGAGAAGAAATGCCGCTGCATCAAGGTCAAAATCATATCCGCCGTCATACTGATTTGTATCCCAGCCAAGACCTACCAATGCTCTTACCATACCTTTGTCAAGACTTACTCTCTGACCTTTTGATAAATTTACCATTATTTTTATCCTCCTTTAAATTAACGATACCTTCCTATAAGCTGTGAAACTCCGTCATCATTTGTGCCTTCACCAACTGCACTGAATTTCCATTCACCATTATGGCGATAGATTTCACCGAATATCATAGCTGTTCTTCCGCTGTAATTATCAGAAAGATTAAATCTGTAAAGTTCCTGATTATTATCTGCATTTACAATTCTGATGTATGCATTCTTTATCATGCCAAAATGCTGATTTTTAGTTTTTGCCTGATAGATTGTAACTGCAAAAACAATTCTTTCATAAACTGACGGCAAGTCCTGAAGAAATACTGTTATCTGCTCATCATCACCGTCACCATCTCCTGTAAGATTGTCACCATGATGAATTATACAGCCGCTTTCATGACGAAGATGATTATAAAATACTACATCATCTTTTGAAACAAGCTTGTTTCCTGCACGGAGAAGAACTGCAACTGCATCACAGTCGATAGTCTGTGTACGGCTGAAAAAACCTCTCTTTTCAGCAGCGTCCCAGCCAAGACCTATAACCACTTTTTTTAATCCTGCATTTCCTTTTGTAAGGTCAACTTTCTGACCTTTCTGAAGATTAACCATAAGCTTTATACCTCCCTATGTTTTATATATACAAACCTTTTCAGGTCTGATTTTTTACTTGCTTTTTGACATACTGTTATATATAGCCTTTCTTATAAGGTCAACAGGTATAATGGAAACTGACATTATAAAAATTACTATCCATTCCATTGCATCAAGACCATGACAGCGGAGAACTTCTCCAAGCTGCGGAATTATATTTGCCGAATATGTCATTAAAATCTGAACCAATGCAATAAGTCCGAGAACTTTAAGGAATCCCTTGTTACCGCCTATATTATCAAAAATATTTATTTTTTCTGTTCTTGCATTGAATGCGTTGAACACTGCTGAAAATATGAAGAATGCAAAATACGCTGTTCCAAGTTCAAGGAATGCAGAGTCGCTAAGGTCAGGCATATGGAAAAGTGCTGTACCGAAATCATAGTCCTCAACAAATACTTTCTGAAGCGGTACAAGTGTAAGAAGTCCCATGCCGAGTATGAAAATCCATGCAGCACCGGTTATTATACTGCTCCACATATATTTATTTACAATAGGTTCTGTACGCTTTTTCGGTTTTTCTGACATAAATCTTCTGAGAGCCGGCTCACCGCCGAATGCAAGTGCTGCAAGTGTATCCATTACAAGATTTACCCAGAGAATCTGAATAACTGTAAGCGGATTGTCGATACCAATAAGCGGGCTTATGAATGATACAAGAACAGCTGCTACATTTATTGTCAGCTGGAATATGATAAACTTTCTTATGCTGTTGAATATTGTACGTCCATAAAGAATAGCCTTGTCAATTGAATTGAAATTATCATCAAGAATTACAATATCACTGGCTTCCTTGGCAACTTCTGTACCTCCGCCCATTGCAAATCCGACATCGGCTTTTTTAAGTGCAGGAGAGTCATTTACACCATCACCTGTCATTCCGACAACAAGGTCTTTTTCCTGTGCAAGCCTTACAAGACGGCTTTTATCTGTAGGCAAAGCCCTTGCAATAACTCTTATATCCGAAATGCATGCCTTGATTTCATCATCTGACATCTTCTGGAGTTCATCAGATGTAAATATTTTATCTGTTGAATTTTTAAGAAGTCCTGCTTCTCTGGCAATTGCTACAGCTGTATCCTTACGGTCGCCTGTAATCATTACAACCTGTACACCTGCACCCTGAACTTCCTTTATAGCTGTAACGGATTCAGGACGTACTTCATCACGGATACCAACTATACCAATAAGTGTCCATTCACCATCAGGAAGTGAATCCTCTCCGAGTGCCTCATCAGCTGTTGCAAATGCAAGCACACGTATTGCACGGTTTGCAAGTTCATTAATTTTATCATCAAGTTTTTTCGCAGTTGAGAACGACTGTTTATTTCCGTTTTCATCAAAGTAGTATTTACATTTCTGAAGAATTTTTTCAGGAGCACCTTTTATAAGGGTAAGATTATATTCACCTGAAACCTGAGTTGCTGAATATTTATTTGTACTGTTGAAAGGCACTGAATATACTTTCTTTACATCTGCTGATTTTTCAGCACCCTTTGTATCAAATCCGAGAACAGCCTTTTCAGTTGCATTTCCTCCGATAACCTTTCCGTCAGCTGAAACAACCGATGTTGTATTCTGATGAATTGCTGTTGACAGTAATTTTCTGAGTTCACCCTTTGTATCATCAATTTTACCATATTCATTTACAGCACCATCAACAAATGTTACAACTTCAAGCTGACCTTTTGTAATAGTACCTGTCTTATCGCTGAAAAGAATATTAAGGCTTCCGGCAGTTTCAATACCGGATACTTTTCTTACAAGTACATTATCTTTAAGCATCTTGCTCATATTCATAGCTGATACAAGTGCTATCATAAGAGGAAGACCTTCAGGCACTGCCATAACTATGATAATAACTGCAAGCATTACACCATCAACAATTGCCTGTATTGTTGAAACCACATCAACACAGTTGTGATGCAGGAACTGCATTGCAATATATGCAACCGCAATTGCCACACCGCCGATATATCCGAATTTGCTTATGCCGTTTGCAAGAGATGCGAGCTTGACTTTAAGAGGACTTTCACGGTCATCGTCCTGCTGGAGTTCGCTTGCAATCTGACCGTATACAGATTTGTCGCCTACTACTGTAACCTCCATTACAGCATTTCCTGAACAGACTACAGAACCTCTGAATACTTTATATTCATTGAGGAAGTCCATAGCTTCTTCCTTATCCTCATAATTTTCAGGAACAGCAATTTTCTTTGCCTCCTTTGCTTCACCATTGAGGACTGACTGGTCAACTTTAATATCACCATCAACAAGTATTCCGTCAGCAGGAATTTTATCTCCTGACTGAAGCATAATACAGTCACCGACAACTATATCATCAATCGGAATTTCTCTGATTTCATTGTTTCTGTAAACCTTACACGTAATTTTTGAAGCTTCTTCCTGAAGCTTCTGGAATGCATTTTCATTTCTGTGTTCTGAAAATGTTGATACAAAAGTTGCAAGAATTACAGCAATTGCAATTCCTACAGGTTCATACCATTCTGCCTTTCCCATAATTGCGAACACAACATTTACAATCAATGCAACACAGAGAATTTTAATCATCGGGTCACCGAAATTGTCTTTCAGCTTATCCCAGAATGTTTCTGCCTTAAGTTCACTTAACCTGTTGTCACCATATTTAGCCTTTGATTCTTCGGCTTGTTTGTCTGTAAGTCCGAATCTTTTCATTAACTAAATTCCTCCTTTGTATTTAAGTTTTTATTATTGAAACTTCTGCAAGCACACTTTTCTCCTCGGAAGAAAGCCTGAAAATCATACCGTCCTCAAGATAAAATGCCTGTTCAGGCGGAACGATATTTCCGCTTGGTGAAATCATTCCATTTATTTTTTTATTCACCATAATCCATCTTCCATTGTAGCTGCACACATATGCCTGTATCGATTTTTCTGTTTTTTCATCAGGGAATACATTACTGAATATATGCCATTTTCCGAGAGGAGTATTATTTTCAGCAATCATTTCTCCTGTTCTGAGCCATTGACCTTTATGTCCTCTGCTCTGTGTACTGAATTTTATTTTAACAAATTCTCTGTCTGAAATTCTTGTTTTGCAGTAAGGGCATACAGGATTTTTTTCATCATGAAGCACAAACCATCTGTGACTGCATGAAGGATTTGAACATGAATGAAGCATATCCCATGTTTTAGCAAGACCGAGTTCCCATTCCATAGCAGTCGGACGCAAATCAGGTTCATGAAGTCCGTCAACGAATGCTCTTATAAATAATTTTTTCAGATGTTCACCCATATCATCTATAGTAACATCAAGGTCTTTCGGACGATTTGAAGTATCATAAGGATTTTCAATAAAGGTTGCCTTTTCTCCAAGTCCGAGATAATCGTCCTCCTCAGCGGTTTCGGCATATATCTTAGGGCCCATAAGAGGGTGTCTGAAAAAGAGATATTCATATATAAGAACAGGCAGAGAATGAAGGTCAGTATATACTGACGGATATTTTCTGACTTCCCGTGGCTGTCCGAGAGTCGAAAGCACTTCAGGAGCAATATATCCTCTTGTTCCGATTACTTCGGGCGGAAAAAGACCGGGGACTACAAGCGTATCAATATCAATCACAACGCACGTTCCTGTTTTCGGGTCTATAAGAACATTGTTGAATGAGAGGTCTGAATGTGCAAGTCCTGCCTGATGCATACGCCTTATGCTTCTTGAAAGCATTATTGAAATCTGCATCATAGTTCTTAGGTCACCGAGTTCTGACCTGCTTAAATATTTTCTGTTTTTATTTGTAAACCAGTTACTTTTTTTGTCCTTACCTGCAATCTGAAGTATATCCGAAGAATATCTGTCAAAGAAAAAATTTTTCGGATAAGTCGGACAAACTATTCCAAATTCAGGATATACAACAATTCCTATCGGCCAGCAGAAACATTTTGAAAAATATTCTGCTGTTTTCTCATCATTGCCTTTTGCACCGCCTCTTGATTCGGAAACAGTCGGATTATATCTTCCTATAATTGCTTCAATGCGTTCTCTTATTATAGGATTCTGTGCGGTACTGCTGTCATTAAAGAACTGGACTACATAGCTTTTATCAGGAGAAAAATAGGTATGTTTCATACCGCCTTTAGGCGGATTATCAGTAATTACATAATCAATTTCAGTTCCATTGGCAAGAAAAGCCTTAGCAAGTCTGTCCATTATCATACAACCTCAGATTTCTTTCTGTCATTTTCACTGACTGAATAAATCAACAGTGTTCTGTCATCAAAAGAACCTCTTTCAACATAATTATCAAGCCATATTTTCAGTTTTTCTTCCTGTGAAACACTGCTTTTTGGCAGTTTTTCAAGTGCTGTACTGATAACAGCAGTATTCTGCCATAATTTTTCCGAAGAAATACCGCATGATTTTTCTATAACGGAAGAATAATTTACAGGCACTTCAATGCTGTTGTCATTAACCCACGGATATGAAACTGGTTCAGGCACAAGCTCCCTTATTTTTTCAGTTTCCTTATCTAAAATAATTTCTGAATTTTCAGAAATATTTATAATTCCATTAAGCTGGAGGTCCGTAAAAAGTCTTCCGAGCTGTGTGAAATTGGGATAGTAATCGTCAGCCACACCATCTGTCATAATAAGCACATCGGATATTTCACGCCTTGCAATTTTAGTTCTGCTCATAAGCGTTTCTTTCCGCTTCATATTTTCAGATGTAAGGAAATCCGTTTCACCTGCAAATGTACCGCCATCAGCTTCTCCGAGGAGCTTTACAGCATCAGAATATGGATTTTTTCTGTTTACAACAGCAATCATTCCATCACCTATCTGACATGAGATTACAAAAAGCTGTTTTCCATCACAGGTATTTACAGGAACTGCAAGTACTGTAAGGAGAGTTGCAGAAAAATCCTTTAATGACATATCACGCTTAATCACATCAAGATAGCTGTATTTTGTTTTTCTCTCATCAAATGCTTTCTGCACAGCATTATGTGCTGATATAACGGATTGCTGAACTATATCTGCAAATATACTGCATCCTTCCATAAATTCAGATGAATTAAGCGGTGATGATATATTTTTTATGCACTTACAATAGATGCCATCTGCACTTAATTTTTCAATAAGTTTTTTTGCACATGAAACTGCTTCAGTGCATGAAATCCTTGCACCTATTCTTGAAAATTTCTTTGAACCTGCACCATCTGAAACGGTCATAACTGTGATATCTTCTGCAATGTCGAAATCAAACCAGTCATCACGGTTTGAACCGTCATGCTTATGTTTTTTTCCTCTGACACTTGCACCTGTAATCTTAGCATCTGACAATTCAAGAGTTTTCACCTTATATTCAGTGCTGTTCTCAGGTTCAGCTTCATTGACCGGCTGATATTTCCAGAGTGATGCTGTATGATGGGTAACTTCTGAATTTGAAAGGGGTACTTTTTTCTCACGGCTGTCAGTATTTTCTTCAGAATTATTTTCTTTTATATCATCTGCTTTTTTGTCAGATTTATTATTATCCTCAAAAGGTATACTATTATATATTTCCTCTGCTTTTACAGAAATAACATTACTGTCAGTATTTTTTACATCAGGAATTGCTCCTGATTCCACCATTTGGGTAACTGCATCAACAGTAGCATTAAGAATTTTTGAATATGCATTTATACCATTCAGAATAAGATTTCTGCTTAATTCCATACCTGTACTGACAGGATTATTCTGATTTTCAGGAACAAGTCTGAAATTACGGGTTAAGAACTCCATAAATGAACCTGTATCTGAAATTCTTTTTTTTTCTATTTCATTTACTATACCATCAGCCACCATACTGTCATTTATATTTTTTCTTATAAATTCAATATATTCATCGGGAAGCCCGATTTTTTCCAGTGACTGGTACAGATTATCCTGACTGTTCAAAAGTATATCCTCCGGCTGATTAAGGAACTATGACAAATCCCTGTGGCGGAGGCGGAAGTTCAATAGCACCGCCGGGTTTTGCATCAAGGCTGTTTGATGACATCTTTATTGAACCTGATACCCATGCAAAGAACTGTGAGAGGTCTCCGGCAGAAAGATTATTCATCATAACAACACTGTCAGTAATCTGTTTCAGCACTCTTGTATCAGCAGCAGCACCCGCAGCACAAGCTATAATATTAGCAGGTTTTGAAGCCTTGAGATTTTCAGCAGCCGACTGCCATTCATCAGTTGGTGCACCGTCTGTAAGAATAAACACAAGAGGTTTCCAGTCACCTTTCTGTTCGGGAGTAGATTTTCTAACTTCCCTGTTTATACATTCTGAAAGCAGATTAAGAGCAGCACCAAGAGATGTTACACCGTTTGCACTGAGCTGTGGTTCTTTAAAGCTCATAAGTTCTGTAAGCGGGCATACCTGAACTGCACTGCTTGCAAAGGTTATAACTGAAAGATAAGCTGTTTCAAGAGCCTGAGGGTCGCTTCTGAGTTCCATAAGCAGTGCTTTCATACCCTGTCTGACAGCTTCAATCGGCTCTCCAGTCATTGAGCCTGAACAGTCAAGCAAAAGATATACAGGAAGTCTTCTTGTAAAATCTGACATAATAAAATCTCCTTTTTCTGTTTTTTATAAGAAATTTATGTGTAAAATAAATTCCGTTTAAAATATATTATATAAGGTAATTATATACCATTCAGGCTTATAAGTCAATCATTTAACAATCATTTAAATAAAAGGATATATCCGGTAATCATATCTTATAAAAAACTCATGCACAGATATATTTAATATCATATGCATGAGTCTTTTTAAGTAAGGCAAACCGGGTGAAAATCAACTTATAAAATTCTGCTGATTTTTACATTGAGATTATTTTTTGCTGACATATCAATAAGATGGCCATGACAGGTAAAGAATATAACCTGTGAATTTGCAGAATAATCATCAAGGAAATCGAGTCCCTGTTTTGTGCGTATATCATCATACTGAAAAAATACATCATCAATAAAAACAGGCATGGAATTTTTTTTATCAGAGAGCATATCCGCAACAGCAAGACGAAGTGAAAAATAAGCCTGGTCAATAGTTCCGTTGCTGAGATACTGCCATTCTGTTATGCCTGATGAATTTTTCACTGCAATATTGAAATCGGAGGAAACAATAACACTTTCATATTTTCCGCCTGTAATCCTTCTGAATATTTCAGCGGTTTTGAGATTAAGTGCCGAACCGAAATTCTGCTGCATTTCCGCAGATGCTTCATCGATATACTTGAGTGTTGTATCAATGTTGTTACAGAATTGTTCATTCTCATCAATTTCATTTTTGATAATATTTATTTCATTTTCAATATGGCTTATGCCCATACTGTCCTTAAATTTTGTTTTCATTATGGCATTAATATTTGCATAATCTTCTTTACAGCTGTTTATTCCATTGAGAATAACAGTAGTTTGCTCCTTGATTTTTTCGATATGTACCTCATCAAGCTTTTCAGGAATAACGCCATTATTTTGTGATAGCAGCATATTTTCAAGATTCTGAATCTGAAGATAAACCTGATTTATTGAAAAATTGCTATCCTGAGGAGGAGCAGAACGTTTGTGACTTTCAAGCTGTATCTGAGTTCTTTCGACTTCCTGAAAGATTTGTTTAAGTTCATTAAATTTTACCTGAAACTCATTCATATCTCTTACATACTTATATCTGCTGAATATCTGAAGAAGCTGTTTTATTGTATTGTTCTGATTAGCTTCAATAGTATTAATATTAGCAAAAATATATTGGAGCTGTTCAGTCTGAGTTCTGATAGCAGACTGACTTTCAGCAATTTTTATTTCATGATGATTTTTCTGTTGCTGGAGAGTAATAATCGAATCCTCGATTTCTTTTTTTCTCTTCTGAAGTTCAGGGATTTTACTTCTTAATTGTGATATTGCAGTTTTGAATTCAGAAATACGGTTTCTGGCATTATCCATATCACCTTTTGCAGAGGATTTTTCTGAACCTGCTTCATTCCGAATTTTCTGGAGATTTTCAGTACATTTTGCAATTTCGATATGATTTACATATTCAAAAGGTTTATCCTTATTTTTTCCTTTTCTGATATTAAAAGATTTCACAGCCATAATCACAGCAATTACGGTAACAAGTACAAATGCAGGGCGAATTGCATATGCTGCCCATAATGCTCCGAAAAGCAGAACTATACTTCCAATCAGTCCTTTGACATCAATATTAATATCCTCCTTATGATTCTGAATATCTTTCTCCATTGCTTTTGGAGTTGATGCCTCATGAAGCTGTTGTTCGGCATAAGAAATTTTCTGATGATAGATAGTATCAATTGTCTTGAAATTACTTTCTGCAAGATGAAAATCTATTTCTGAATTTTTCAGTTTTTCCTCAGTAGAATTGATAGTTGAACGAATTTTTTCAATTTCCTCATCAATATTTCTGGATTCAAGAGAAAAATGCAATATTTTATTCTGAATTTCATTTATTTTTTTTCTCTCATCTTCAATCACAAATCCACTGGAATATATTTTCAACTCATTGTCAATACGGTCATATTCTGACTTGAAACTGATTTTTTTCTGTTCTAGATTTTTTATTACTTCAAGAATTTCATCACAATTTCTTATAAATTCTGTATCAGCAATAAAATTTTCAGATATCATATAAGACTGTTTTTCTTTCAGTTTTTTTATCAGTTCGTCATATGTACGCTGATAAGCGGCAATATTTTTCAGTCTTTCCAGCCTTATAATCTTTTCCTGAGTATCAACTTTTTCAACAGCAGTCTTGTATGTTTCCTCATACTGCTTTATTTTTTCAGAAAGTACCCTTGATTTTTCAAGCATGGAAACTTTATCCTGCTCATCTTGTTTTTCCTTTTCAAGAAGTTCCTCAAATTCATGCAGTTTTTTATATCGCATATCAAGCTTTCCAACTTTTCCGCTCGGTGATTTAAATGCTTCCTTTGCTGCAATAAGTCTTCTTTTAACTTTCAGCAATGATATTGATTCATCGCCTGCTGAATTAAGGTTTGCAAGACGCTGATTTATTTCCTCATCACTGCCGATGGCAGTTCCTGCCTGATTTATAAAGAATGTCTTTTCAAATGCCGAAGCACTGAATCCGAAAAACATCTGACCTATAGTTGTTTTATCAGGCATATCCATCTGCTGATTGTCAGTAATGTTAAAAAGTTTTATTTTATCCTCTGAATTTGAATTTCCGAACTGACGTTCAAGACGATATATTTTATTTTCATTTTCAAAAACTATATTTCCGCCCATTTTCCCGTTTTTTTTAGGTCGGTATTTTTTTCTTGGATTTTTAAGAAAATCATTAGTTTTTTCAGCAGGAGAGCCATAGAACATCATTTTTATAAATGCCATAACAGTTGACTTTCCGTCCTCATTATTTCCATAGATTATATTAAAACCGCTTTTAAATTCCATGTGAAACTGATGAAGCTTGCCGAACCCGTCAACATTTATCTCGTTAATTTTCATAATAGCTCACCTCACCATCAAAGGCATTAAGTCCAAGATACAACGATTTTTCAAGATTTATACGCTTTACAGTATCCTGTTCTGACACAATCTGTGCCATCATTTTCTTTACAAAAAGCCCTTTAAGATTCATTTCAGAAGAAATCTCATCAAGATTTATATCAGGACGTGTATAATTTCTGACCTGAACGAAAAAAATTTCCTCATTCAGTTTAAGTTCGGTCTGTACAAAGTCAACAGGAGATGAAGTCTGCAAAGTTCCTGTGAATGTAATCCTGTATATATTATTGGCATAGTTCCCGCCATAGTTATTTTTCATTTTCACATGTGTTGCTTCAATAATTTCTTCCTGATTTCTCAGCCCTGTTATATCAGCCTGCATAGTTATGCACATTCGGTACTGTACAGGTCTGAATGTGAGATTACAGTATCCCTTTGAAACAATTCCTGTATAAATTCCTTTCAGTCCTGTTTCTTCAAATCCCTGACTTTCAGGACAGCCTGAATATGCATAAAAAGTCCTTCCTGCCTGATGTACGGAGGAAGAATGATGTATATGTCCGAGAGCAATATAATCCATGCCAGAATATGAAATATTTGTTTTAGTTATCGGATTATATTTGCTTGAAGTATTTTCAGCCACAAAATCCCCATGCATAACCATTATATTTACAAGTCCGTCATTAGGTACGTTTATATTTTTTATAAGTGAACTTTCAATATATGGTGTTGAAAAAGAACACCCCCATACACGCACATCTTTTTTCGGCACTTGTATAAATTCCATAGAAGTACCGAATACGTATACATTTGCAGGCCATTTTGAAGTTACATACGGTGAATCAGAAGTTATATAGTCATGATTTCCGGCACATATTGCAATAAAGGTATCAGGAATACTTGAAAAGAGATTTTTTACCCGCTTTATTGAACTGTTATCAATATGATTGCTGTCAAAAAGGTCGCCTGATATAAGCATAAGCTCTATATTTTCATTTTTACATATATTTACAATTTTTTCAAGTGTAATGAGTATTTCAGAACGACGCTGTTTTGCTTTATTTCTAAGATAATAATTCTGTGCTCCGATATGAAAATCTGCACAGTGAAGAATTTTCACGGAACTGCTTTCGGATATGTTCATTATAAGCTCATTCCTTTCATTTAAAACGTTTAATTATATTTTATCATATTATTCTCCTAAAGTAAAGAATTCATAAGAATTTAATTAAAAAAAGACAATTTATATTCAAGCATATAAAAAAGTAACAATTTTTATATTTAAAAGACATTAAAAATTTTTATATCAAGTACAGAAAATAAAGATACTCATGCACATAATATCCGTACATGAGTATTTGTAATATTTCAACAGGTCAGCTGAGTGTAAATACTACTCTTACATAATAATACTGAGGAACATCAGTATCAGTTGCATTGCCTTGCTCATCATATTCCTGAAAATATTTTGTGTTAAGTGTTACAACTGCACTTACATTTACCGGAATATCTGAAGATGTTGCTGTATAGTTTCCATAAAGAGTATATGAGTTATTATAGAAATTTTCATATCTTATGTCAGCAGTATTCAGGCATGGAAAAAGACATATAATTTTTTTCTTTGCAGATTCTATAAGTTCCGTAAACGCCTCCTCATCTGAACAAAGCTCAGCCAGTGTATATCCTGCTATAAACTCACCGTTTCCCTTTATATAATTGTTATTGCTTCGGCTGTCAAAATAAGCTGTTATATCGCAGTTAAAAAATGGTGAATCTTCAAAATTCATACTACAGCCTTTTGACAAATCAAACCTGAACTGATAGTTTCTGTATATTTTATTTGTTCCCTCTGTAATCTTTACATCAATATTATTTTTTATTGTCTGACTGAAAGGAATATCAGTTCTTCCGCCTGATTCCATAAACTTATCAAAAAAGTTAACATTATCAGTCGGGTCATTCCCGCCGAAATCGCCTTTGAAAATATCTTTAAGAGTTATACGGCTTTCATTATATACCGGTTTATATTCATAGTCATAGTAAGAATATCTGCTTTCGTCAAACTCATTCATATCCTGAAAGTCAAGCTCTATATTAAGATTTCCTCCTCCTACCACACGGTTTATTACAAGATTTCCCCTGCCGTCATTTGTAGGAATTGTATCACTAAGGTTAAGTTCATTATCCTGACTGCCGAGAGCTTTTGCATATATCGCATATTCAGCAATTTCCGTGCCGACCTGCGATGCAAGAAGTTCATAAAGCATAGTCTGCATATCACGGGTTATATTCGTAGAATTTACGACAACAGAAAAATAATTCGGCTTGCTGTATGTATTGTAATCCTGACCTACTGATATAAGAATATCTGAATACAGAACTTCATCTTCCTTGTTATTTATATTATTAATTTTCTGTCCGCATATAAGCTTTTCAACAGATGCATCTGCATGCTGACCATACATTCCGAATGATGCATAACTGCTTTGGTCACGGCTTGTTTCAGCAAGAATATAATTTTGGCTCATATATGCATTATCTGTTAAAAATTTCAGCATATCTTTATATGAATATGTAACTGACGGAACAACCATCTGGAGTGCACTGCCGTCAGGTGCAGATGTATCTGTATACATTGAATTTTCCACTGAATAAAGCAGAAGGTCCCGCAGTTCCCAGCTTTCATCATTCTCACTGGCGTCATTGGCATCATTGATGTCTGCATTTTCCGCATAATCAGTATATGTATCTTTCCGACCGGAATCAGTTACGGTAACCTTATTAGGATTAATGTAATCCCCGCCCACTACAATATCATCACTTGTATCTGTCAATTCACAGCCGGCAAGGAATACAGCCGTAATTACAGCACATATCAATTTTTTCAAAAAATTCATTAATTTCACCTGTGTTTAAAAACAGCATATGATTGAAAAATATCTATCATATGCTGTTTGTTATTTTTATTTGCTTTTATCAGAATTATATTTACTTTTTAAGAGTGAGTGCATATTTTGTTTTCTCTGCAATGTTTTCTCTGCAAAGTCCGAATTTCTTCAAAAGTTCAACAGCCGGACCGCTGTAGCCATATTCATCATTCACACCTATTTTAACTACAGGAACAGGATTTTCTGATATTGCATCACATACAGCACTGCCAAGTCCCCCGATAACACTGTGTTCCTCAGCAGTAACTACAACACCTGTTTTTAAAGCAGATTTGCGTATTGTCTCACTGTCAATAGGTTTAATTGTATGAATATTAATGACTTCAGCACTGATATTTTCAGCTTCAAGAATTTTTGATGCTTCAATTGCCTCATTAACCATAAGACCTGTAGCAATAATTGTAACATCTGTACCTTCTTTGAGTGTAACAGCCTTTCCAAGTTCAAATTTATATGAACTGTCATTAAATACAGGAGCAGCAAGCCTGCCGAATCTCATATAAACAGGGCCTTCATGAAGTATAGCAGCTTCAACAGCCTGCTTTGCTTCAATATCATCAGCAGGGTTTATAATAGTCATTCCCGGAATAGTTCTCATAAGAGCAATATCCTCATTGCACTGATGTGTTGCACCGTCCTCGCCTACTGATATTCCTGCATGAGTTGCACCTATTTTAACATTCAGATGTGGATATCCGATTGAATTTCTCACAATTTCATATGCTCTGCCTGCCGCAAACATTGCAAAGGAGCTTGCAAACGGAATTTTTCCTGCTGCTGCAAGACCTGCCGCAACTCCCATCATATTTGCTTCTGCAATTCCGCAGTCAAAGAATTTATCAGGATATGCTTTTTTGAATATACCTGTTTTTGTAGCTGCAGCAAGGTCAGCATCAAGCACAACAAGGTTTTCATATTTTTCTGCAAGTTCCTTTAATGCTTCACCATAACTTTCTCTGGTAGCTTTTTTTATTGCATCTGTCATAATTATTTACCCTCCAGTTCATTTAATGCCGCATTAAGTTCCTGCATTGCCTGTTCATACTGTTCCTTATTGGGAGCCGTTCCATGCCATGAACACTGATTTTCCATGAAAGAAACTCCTTTTCCCTTAATACTTTTCTGTATAATTACAACGGGCTTTCCGCTTATTTTCTCAGCTTCATCAAATGCTCTTTCAATATCATCAAAATCATGAGCATCAATATCTATTGCATACCAGCCGAATGATTCAAATTTTTCCTTAATAGGATACGGAGAACATACTTCCTCAATCGAACCATCAATCTGAAGTCCATTGTTGTCAACTACTGCAACAAGATTGTCAAGCTGATAATGAGATGCAAACATAGCTGCCTCCCATACCTGACCTTCTTCAAGTTCCCCGTCACCGAGAATTGTATATACTTTATAATCCTTATTTGAAATCTTTCCTGCAAGAGCCATTCCGCAGGCAACAGAAATTCCCTGACCGAGTGAACCGCTGCTCATATCAATGCCCGGAGTTTTGATGCATGGGTGTCCCTGAAGCATTGAGCCGATATGTCTTAATGATTTAAGCTCATCGGCATCAAAAAATCCTTTCTCCGCAAGAACTGCATAAAGTGCAGGAGCACAGTGTCCTTTTGAGAGTACAAGCCTGTCCCTATCAGGCATATCAGGATTTTCAGGGCATACATTCATTTTTGCATAATAAAGGTATGTCAGAAGGTCAGCGATTGAAAGAGAACCGCCGGGATGACCTGATTTTGCATTGTAAGTACCCTCAATGATACCCATTCTTACCTTACAGGCAATTGCCTGAAGATTTTTTTTAACAGTTGTATCCATTTATTCAAATTACCTCCGTAAAAATATATTTGACAGCATCAGCAATAAAATTATCCTCACATGATTTTTCTGATATGAAATCAGCCGACTCCAAAGCCTTTTTGCAGGCATTTGCAGGTGCAATTCCGATATCAGCACATTCCAGCATTTCAATGTCATTGTCATAATCACCTGCTGAAATAATATATGAAATATTAATTCCTGTTATATCACTGTATTTTTTCAGTGCATCTCCCTTTGAAACATTATGCGGAAGAAGTTCAATAAAGGTATCAGATGAACGTATGAAATCAGATGAGTTTTCAAGAGATGATACAAAATTCCAGACTTCATCGCTTTTTTCAGCAGGCATTGCAAAAAGAACTTTAAGCCAGCTTTCACATTCCATATCATAAATATTGCAAAAAACAGGCTCGGCTCTGCATATATTTATATGTTCCTGTTCATATTCATTATTTCTGACCACATACACACCATCTGATTTAAGAATTTCACAGCCTGCAAAATCAAATTTCTCAAGCACTTCCATGACAATATTTTTCATATCAGCAGTAAGAGTGCGGGTATAGAGAATTTTTTCATCTTTTGGGCTGTAAATCACAGCACCATTATAAAGAATTACAGGAATATCAATATCAAGGCTTTTATAATAAGGTTTTGCCGACTGAATAGTTCTTCCCGTAGCTATGGAAAAAAGACCGCCTTTTTTTCTGTATTGAGATATTTCATTCAAATCAGTTTCAGAAATTATCTTACTGTTAGGAAGCAGAGTTCCATCAAGGTCAGTAATAAAAAGCAACTCTGATATATCCATCATGACAAACCTCATTTCCTTATTTTTTCAATCACATTCATAAAATATTCAGGAAGTTCACTTATAAATTCAAGATATTCACCTGTTATCGGGTGAACAAATCCTATTTTTCTTGCATGAAGGCACTGTCCTTCAATATCTTTGAACGGCTTCCCATAGACATCATCACCGAGTACAGGGTGACCGATATAAGCCATATGCACTCTTATCTGATGAGTTCTTCCTGTTTCAAGTATACATTTTATATGTGAGTAATTCTTATAATCAGCTAAAACTTCATAATGTGTAACAGCTGATTTTGAATTTTTTTCAGTGACGCACATTTTTTTTCTGTCAGCACTGCTTCTGCCTATCGGAGCATTTACAGTTCCTCTGTTCTCTTTAAAATGTCCGCATACAATGGCTTCATATTCCCTCGTAAAGCTATGATTTTTAATCTGCTCTGCAAGTCCTGTATGTGCAATATCATTTTTAGCAACGATTAAAAGACCGCTTGTATTCTTATCGATACGATGAACAATTCCGGGACGGATAACTCCGTTTATCGCCGATAAATTCCCCTTGCAGTGAAACAGAAGTGCATTTACAAGAGTTCCGCTGTAATTTCCAGGAGCAGGGTGAACAACCATTCCTTTGGATTTATTCACAACAATCAGGTCATTATCTTCATAGACTATATCAAGAGGAATATTCTCCGCTGTAACATTAAGTTCAACAGGCTCAGGCATATTTATTGATACAATATCACCGCATTTAAGCTTATAAGTCTTTATAATCTGCTTTCCGTTGATGCTGACATCTCCTCTTCTTACAAGCGTATCGGCTCTGTTTCTTGTTATGTCAAGTTCCTTATTTTCAGCAAGCCATTTTTCAATTCTAATTCCTGCTGTAGATTCATCAACTATAAGTTCTATTATATTCATTTATTATCAGCCATCGCTTTCTCATTTCTTCCATCAATGAAAAGAGCATAAATCATAAGCATTATAACTCCGATAACAACACAGCAGTCAGCAAAATTAAAAACCGCAAAATTAAAAAGCTGTATATCAAGATAATCCACAACACGTCCATTTCTGAAAATACGGTCAATAAGATTTCCGATACCTCCGCTTATAACAAGTGCCAGACTCCACGAAAGAATTTTTGATTTCTTATAATTTTTTATCATTATAAAGAAGCATTCGATAATCATAACAGCAGTTACTCCGATTAACATAAATCTCATTCCGCTGAAACTTCCAAAAACAGCACCGCTGTTTTCCAGATAGGTAAGATTAAGAATTTCAGTATTTCCGAATTTAATAAACTGCATTGATTCTGCACCTTTAAGGTTTTCAATCACCCATAATTTTATCATCTGGTCAGCCGAAACGAGCAGCATCACAACCGCAATCAAAGCTATAATCATACTGAAGCTCCTTTCTGATATATTCAAAATATCACAAATACAGCCTGCCCTGTAAATTCTATACAAGGCAAGTTGTACCATGAAAATATATGATATTTATTATTTATTTTACTACATTTGCACAGCGGCAGCAGAGTGTCGGATGATTACTGTCACTTCCGACAGTTTTTGAATAAGCCCAACATCTCTCGCATTTTTCGCCTTCAGCCTTTATAACTTCAAATACCGTATCATTTTCAGCATTTTCATCTTTTACAATTGAAACATCTGAAACGATAAGAGCCGATGCAAGGTCAGCTGCAACAGCAGAGAATTTGCTGAATGTATCATCATTCTTGCAATGAATGATGATATTTGCTTCAAGCGACTTGCCTATAAGTTTTTCATTACGCTTGATTTCAAGTTCCTTATTAGCTTCTTCCCTTGCTGAAATAATCATATCCCATTTGCTGATAAATTCATCTGAAAATTCAAGACCAGATTTTTCAGGCATATCATTAAGGAATACACTTTCCTTGTTATCAGATGCAATATGAGGCATAAATCCCCAGATTTCTTCAGCAGTATATGAGATAATCGGAGCAATAAGCCTTGTTACAGCACTGAGAATTATATACATAACAGTCTGTGCGGAACGTCTTTCATCTGATTTTTCACTCTCACAGTAAAGTCTGTCCTTTGTTATGTCAATATAGAAGTTTGACATATCGGTTACATAGAAATTATGGATACTGTGGAGAACAATATGAAAATC
Organism: uncultured Ruminococcus sp.; assembly: GCA_964426275.1. Classification (GTDB taxonomy): domain Bacteria; phylum Bacillota; class Clostridia; order Oscillospirales; family Ruminococcaceae; genus UBA5884. The sequence goes on from CAYRPZ010000001.1 coordinate 23,453, forward strand.
AAATGAATTATATCCTTCATTAACCTTGTCAATGAGATTATCAAGCTTCATCAATGCCCACTTGTCAATTTCAGTCAGTTTATCATATGAAACCATATCTGTATCAGGATTGAATCCCTCACCGCTTGAAAGATTTCCAAGGAAAAGTCTTGAAGTATTTCTGATTTTCTTATACATATCAGAAAGCTGTGAAAGGATATCCTTTGAAATTCTTATATCTGAATGATAGTCTGACGATGCAACCCAGAGTCTGAGTATATCAGCACCATACTTATCGGTAATTTCATTCGGAGCAATACCATTGCCGAGTGACTTGTGCATAGTTTTACCCTGACCGTCAACAACCCAGCCATGAGTGCATACAGCCTTATATGGTGCAAAACCGTTATATACAACAGATGTGAGGAGCGATGACTGGAACCAGCCTCTGTACTGGTCAGCACCTTCAAGATAAAGGTCAGCGGGTGCAGATTTAAGCTGTTCATATTCATCAAGTACAGATGTATGTGAAACACCGCTGTCAAACCACACGTCCATGATATCATATTCCTTTGTGAATTTACCGCAGCCACATTCGCATTTAACGCTTTCAGGAATAAATTCTGATGTATCCTTAAGCCACCATGCATCTGAACCCTCTGCTCTGAAAAGACCTGATATAGCCTTGATGGTTTCATCATTCACAATTGGCTTCTTACAGTCTGCACAGTAGATAATCGGTATCGGAACACCCCATGTACGCTGTCTTGAAATACACCAGTCACTTCTGTCACGAACCATTCCTTTAATGCGTTCTTCACCCCATTCAGGAATCCACTTAACAGTTTCGATAGCATTTACTGCTTCATCTTTAAATCCGTTAACAGAACAGAACCACTGTTCAGTAGCACGGTATATAATAGGACTGTTACATCTCCAGCAGTGAGGATACTGATGGACAATTTTTTCCATACCGAGAAGAGCATGAACTTCTTCAAGTTTCTTTGCAATAGCCTTGTTGGCTTCATCAGTATCAAGACCTTCAAATTCGCCGGCTTCAGCAGTCTGCCTGCCCTTTGCATCAACGCATACAAGAATACCGATTTCATCATAATTCTTACATACTTCAAAGTCTTCCACACCATATCCCGGAGCTGTATGAACACAGCCTGTACCGCTTTCAAGAGTTACATGGTCGCCCACAATAACAGGAGATGTTCTGTCATAGAGAGGGTGTTTTGTCTTGATATATTCGAGGTCTTTTCCTTTGAATGAACCGACAGTTTCATATTCTTCAATACCGACAGATTTCATTACTGATGAAACGAGTTCAGCAGCCATTACATAATATTCACCGTTTGTCTTTACAAGAGTATATTCATACTCCGGTCCAAGACATACTGCAAGATTTCCGGGAATAGTCCATGTAGTAGTTGTCCATATTACAAAATATATATCCTTTATATCAGCATACTGACTGAAAATGCCATTGTCATCAATAACATTGAATTTTACGAATATTGAATGGCACGGGTCATTTGAATATTCAATTTCAGCTTCAGCAAGTGCAGTGTTGCAGTCAGGACACCAGTAAACAGGCTTAAGACCCTTATACATATATCCTTTTTTAGCCATAGCGCCGAAAACTTCAACCTGACGAGCTTCATATTCAGGCTTAAGTGTCAGATAAGGGTCATCATAGTCACCAAGACAGCCAAGACGCTTAAACTGAGCCATCTGATTCTTAACGTGTGTCATTGCAAAATCTTTGCAGTGTTTTCTGAGCTGTTCAGGAGGAACAGAACCATTTTCAATACCTATAGCCTTGAGTGCTTTAAGTTCAATCGGCAGACCGTGAGTATCCCAGCCGGGAACATACGGAGCATAAAATCCGCTCATATTCTTATGTTTTATGATAAAATCCTTAAGACACTTGTTAAGTGCAGTGCCGAGATGAATTTCACCATTTGCATACGGAGGGCCGTCATGGAGAATATATGGAGTTTTGCCGAGGTTGCGTTCAACCATTTTATAATAAAGTCTGTTTTTCTCCCATTTTTCAAGCATATCAGGTTCTCTTTTCGGGAGATTGCCTCTCATAGGAAAATCTGTTTTTGGGAGATTGATTGTATTATTGTAATCGGGCATTATATTTCTTCCTTTACATATATTTTATTTTTCCGGAATTAAAGGGAACTTTTTTCCTCATTATTTTCTTCTTCAAGTTCCTCTGTATGGTACTGAATATCTTCTGTTTCTTCATATTCAGCAGATTCATCTTCATCATTGAAATCAGGCATTTCAGAAATCATTTCAAGATGAAGCTTATATATATCAAAAAGGCTTTCCTTGAAATCAGAAACTTCTTTCTGAGTATATGCAAGCACTTCTTTTTCAGCGTCAACCTGAGCCTTGAGTTCAGCAATCTGAATTTTAGCATCTTCAGCAGCAGTTTCAATTATATTTTTTGATTTAAGTTCTGCTTCAGATATAAGTGTTTCAGCTTTCTGCTTTGCATCTTTTACAATTCTTCTTCCTTCTTTCTGAGCAAGAAGGAGAGCATCTTTTACAGCTTCTTCATCTTCCCTGTATTCACGGACTTTATCAGCAAGAGTCTGAAGTTTTCTGTTAATTTCCTCATTTTCCCTGACGAGTTTTTCATAGTCAGATGAGATTTCGCTGAGAAACTCATCAACTTCTTCCTGTTTATAACCAAAAGCAGCTTTTTCAAACCTCTGGCTGTTGATATCCTTGGCATTAATCAACTTTAATCACCTCATTAAATAAATTTTTGTATAAGTACATGGTATCTGCCTTTTGAGGAAAGACCGGAAATTTCCCTGAGGATAAATTTTCCGTAACCTCTTACTGAAAACACATCATTTTCATTGATTACAGCAGACGGAGAAAAGACAGTCCTGAAATTAATATCAACACCATCTTTTTTTATTATCTGAACAGTTTTTTCCCTGCTTTTTCCTACAGCAAGCGAAAGTATGCAATCAAGACGCATTGAAGCAACTGTTCCTTTAATATCATGGTATTTCTGAATTGTTTCAACAGTACACTTGTCAGCAATTGAAACTTTCACACCGACTCTGCCTATTTTGGCAATTTCATTCAAAATACAGTCTGATACAGAATTATATGTCATCATCTGGGCGATACCGTCACCAACAAGTATATCACCGATTTTCTCACGTTTTATCCTGCATGACATCACAGCACCGAGAAAATCACGGTGAGTAAGAATATCAGAAGTTCTGTATGAAAACTGTATTATATTCAAAGGAAAATCCTGAGATTCAGGAATAAAATATGCAGGGTGAATGCAAAGGATTTTTCTTTGAGCATTGTCATAGCCTCCGAAAAAAACGAAATTTCTGAAACAGATATGCGAGAGTTCAGATGAAACCGTGAATATCTGTCTTTCATCAAGGAAATCCGAATATACAGGCATAAAGTTTTTTTCGGAAAGGCTTATCATATCATAAAGTCTTGATTTTAAAAGTCCGCAGTCATCTTTATTCATAAAAATCAGATGAGAACCCCATTATTTTCAAGTTCTTCCGTGAGATTATCTCCAACCAATCCTACATTATAAGGAGTAATTATATAAGTAAGATTAGCAACAGGCTTAAGATTTCCTCCGTTTGCATATGCAACGCCCGCAAGAAAATCAATAATTCTTCTTCTGTGGTCAGCCGATACAGTTTCAAGATTAAGTACAACAGTTTTCTTTGCTATAAGATGGTCTGCAATCTGTCTTGAATCTGTAAATGCTTCCGGTTTTACAAGTACTACCTGAAGCTGTGTAGTTACCTGCATATTCACCACTTTATTTCTTTTTTCCTCATGTGGTTCACTGCCGGCGGGAGCAGAGGGAGCAGGTTCAGGAGCATTGCTTTCCTGATTATTGCTTTCATTATTGTCCTCTATTTCCGGAGGCATAAAAAAATCTTTGATACTGTTTAAAAAACTCATTTTCTTCTCCTTTTTCCGCACATAAAATAATATAAAATAAAGATGTTTTCAATTCAGAAAATATTGTGCGAATATATCCGAACAGTTTTTTCAGTAAATTCTTGCACCGAACATGGCACTTCCTATTCTGACAAGATTTGAGCCGTATTTTACTGCCAGTGCATAATCTGCCGACATTCCCATAGAAAGAATGTTCATATTAATATTATGTATTCTTTTTGCACAAATGTCAATATATAAACTCTGCATTTTATATAAAAATTCTTCTGAATTTTCAGCAGGCGGTATTGTCATCATACCTTGCACCCTGACATTTTTCAACTCACCTGCCTGATATAAGAGTTCTTCAGCACGTTCGGCAGGTATACCGCTTTTAGATTGTTCATTGCCTATATTTACTTCAATAAGTATATCCTGAATCTTTGCTATTTTAGAAGCACAGCGGTCTATTTCCTTTATAAGCTTAAAACTGTCTGCTGACTGTATAAGAGAAACGCTGTCAGCAATATACTTCACCTTGTTTGTCTGAAGATGTCCTATAAAATGCACCTCGGCACTGTCATAGAAATCCTTCTTTGAAAGATATTCCTGAACTCTGTTTTCACCGAGCAGGTCAATGCCTTTGGATATGGCATAGTTCACTTTTTCCGGAGAAACGGTTTTTGTCACTGCCATTATGCGTATATTATCCTGAGGACTGCGGTATTTAGCCTTTGCCTCATTTACATCAAAGAAAATTTTTTTTATATTTTCATCAATATAACTGAAATCTGTATTCATTTTATGAAGGGCAGAAAATTCTGTCCCTGCCTCCTTTCAGAACTGACGTTTTTTATTCTGCATTTATTCCCTCAACTATTATGTCATCATAAAGCATAAGGAAATCGCTGTCAGTACTGGCAGCTGAAATAACATAGTCATCGCCTTCAAAAATAACATCTATTTTTTTGAAAAGCACATTTTCACCAAGCTTTATATATACACCCTTATTTTCGTCCTTGAATCTGATAGCCTTTCTTGGCACTTTAATGCCTTCATAGTTTTCAACGGACATTTCAACCGTTTCGGCACGGTGCTGGACAAGTTCATAAGTCATTGTGTCACATGATATTACAACTATATTTTCATCGGGATTCTGAGTAGGTTTTATTTCTTCTATAGTACCTGTTATTCTGTTATCTGAAGATTCAAATGTAAGGTTTACAACGCTGTCAGGTTTAAATACATTATCCTTATTCTGAATAACTCCGACAATATTCCATTTATAATCCTCAATAAGCTTTCCGATTACTCTGCCTTTGCTGTTTTCGTCAATATTGTTATCCTTTACGGATTTTATATCCTCTGCTGTCAGAGAATCGATGGAATCTTTTGAAAGCTTATCCTCATATCCGTCAGCATAGCTTACAAAATAAGCAGACTTATCACTTTCAATTACGTCAACAGGTTCATTCATCTCACGTTCAAGTGTAACAATTTCTTCAGTTATAGAGTTTATTCTATCCTCATACTGAGATGTTACATCATGATTTGTCTGTCCTGTTATATACTGCATGGTGCTGAGTAGTGAAAGAAATTCCGTATTTTCAGTTGAAAGCTGTTTCAGATTTCCTGTATCCTTGCAATAAGCAATATTCTTATATCTTTCCTCAATCAGAGTTGTAAGCGTTGAAGGCTGGGCAACTTCCATAGTACCCGGATTAGTAATTTTTTTCAGCAGTTCAAGTTCAGTTTCAAGACTTTCAATTTTCTGTTTTTTGACTATATCCGCATCGGAGGCATATATGCATGCCACCACAGAACCTATCCCCAGCTTGCCGCCGTCAGCAGTTTCATATCCGACAACACCATCACCGCTGTAATTTATAACTTCCTCATTGCGTATATAAACACCCTGAAATGTTTCCTTATTGGAAGTAGTTATTTCAACGGCAGTTACAGTTTCATACTGTCCTGCGAGCATATGATAGAATATATTCACGACAGTAACGGACAGAAAACAGATAAGCACAGATGCAAGAAGCTTTACTGTTGAAATATTCTGGTTAAATTTTTTAATTATATTCAAAATCAATCACCCTGCTCTGATTTTTCGCAGGCTTCAAGAATTGAAATAGGCTTGGAAGGAATTATGGTTGATATGGCATGCTTATATACCATTTCCTGCTTGTCATCACTGTCAAGTATGACGATATAGCTGTCAAAGCCCTTTACAAGACCTTTGAACTGAAAACCGTTCATAAGGAATATTGTTATCGGGATTCTGTCCTTTCTCGCCTGATTAAGAAAAACGTCCTGTAAATTAAGAGATTTATTCATAGCAATTTTACTCCATTCATCAGATTTATAATGTACTGATATAAAATTATAATTATATATAATTATATCATAAAAAATGATTGCTGGCTATACATTTCAGGCAATTTTCAATAAGTTTATAAGTAGTGTCAAATTTGTCAACGGCAAGCCAGTTAATTCTGTCATTTTTTCTGAACCATGTAAGCTGACGTTTTGCATAACGTCTTGTTTCCAGCTTTATTTTGTCAATACATTCCTCGAGAGATGCTGTATCTTCAAAATATGGGATTAACTCTTTAAATCCTATTGCCTGATGGGCTGTTTTCATTTCAGATGAAAAATATACATTTCTTGATTCTTCAACAAGTCCCTGTTTGACCATCAAATCAGTTCTCAGATTAATTCTGTCATAGAGATACTGACGGTTTTCAGCGTTAAGTCCGAACATCAGCCATCTGTAAGGACTTTCACAGTTTCTGCTTTCAGCTTTTAACTGCGACATAGTTTTGCCTGTTGTTTCAAAAACCTCAATTGCCCTTATAACTCTCTTGAGATTATTTGCATGAAGTGACGATGCAGTTTCGGGGTCTATAATTCCAAGATAGTCAAGCAAATACTGATTTCCGTATTTTCCGGCATCTTCCTCAAGCTTTTTTCTTATATCAGGATTGCTGTCAGTTTCCATACTGAACTGAATATTTTCTGTAAGGGAATCTATATATAATCCGGTACCGCCAACTATTACAGGAATTTTTCCTCGCTCAGTAATCTGTTTCATTTTTTCATCTGCAAGCCTTACATAATCCGCAACGGAAAAACTTTTTGTACGGTCAAGAAAACCTATCAGATGATGAGGAACAGCATTTAATTCTTCCGGTGAAGGCTTTGCGGTTGCAATATCCATTCCCTTGTAAATCTGCATTGAATCAGCTGACACTATCTCACCGCCTATTTCAAGTGCAAGAGCAATCCCAAGAGCAGTTTTGCCTGATGCCGTAGGACCTGCAATAACAATAGCAGGCGGTTTTCTGTTAATATTAATATCCATTTACTGTATCCTTTTAAACTGTTTTTCAAATTCTCTTTTTGTAAGTATAAACATTACAGGTCTGCCATGAGGACAGTGCCTTATATTCTCATTGAAATAAATCTGTTCAGCAAGCGACTGAAGTTCTTGCAGAGAATTTTTATCATTTGCTCTCACAGCAGATTTGCAGGCAAGACCATGGAAGATATCATCAATAACTTCAGGCTGAAGATTTGTTTTATTAAGGTAAAGATTATGTGCAATTTCTTCAATTGCTTCATCAACAAGTGAAATATCAAGAAATACAGGAACAGCCTTTGCTGTTATACACGGAGGATTTGAAAAGTCAAGTTCAAATCCTGAATTTTCAAATAAGCTATAATTTTCCCTTAATGTTTCAAATTCACTTTCAGGAACAAGAACATCAATTCCATCAAGCATATACTGACTTTCCATTATCTTATTGCGTGCTTTAAGCTGTTCATATATAATTCTCTCATGACCTGCGTGCTTGTCAAACATAACCATTTTATCATCTGTTTCAGCAATTATATAGTTAGCAAATATCTCACCTATTACATGAATATTTTGTTTTTCACCATTCTGCAAATCCATATAGACTTCCTCAGCATCACATACAGGCTCTGCCTTTTTCCTTTCAAATGATGAATTGTTTATATATCTGAAATTTTCGTGAACAGCAGTTTCAGGCTTCTGTATATTCTTTTCTGGTTCAGAAATTTTTTCTGCTTTTTCCTGCAAATCAATTCCATTAGGACTTATATCAGGTATATCTGAATGCTTTGCCATTGATACAAAATTTTCAAGACCAATATTTATTTTTTCTTTCCTTTTATCCTCAGAATTTTTATGTTCAGGAATATTATTTCTGAATATATTATCATCATTCGGATTATCAGTATTCTGTATTCTTTCACTGTCTGCATATTCCTTCATATCTGATTTAATCTGAAATTCATATATAAAACCTGACTTATAAAGAGCATCTTTTACAGCAAACATCACACATTCAAATACACGTTTTTCATCGGAAAATCTGACTTCCATCTTTGCAGGGTGTGCATTCACATCAACCGTTGACGGAGGAATATCAATCATAAGAACACATAACGGAAATTTTCCTGTCATAATCATTCCTTTATATGCTTCCTCAAGTGCAGCTGTACAGACAGATGATTTTATATATCTGCTGTTGATAAAGAAATTCTGAAATGAACGGTTTGATTTTGAATAAAGCGGTTTTACGGTAAATCCCGATACAGTAATTCCGTTATCGCAGTAACTGACAGGAATCATATCTTTTGCAAATGCTTTGCCGTATACAGCATATATTGCTGAATATAACTCCCCGTCACCCGTTGTAGCAAATTCTGTTTTTCCGTCACGGATAAATTTAAATGAGATATCAGGGTGTGAAATGGCAATTTTACTTATAATATTACTTACCGCATTTCCCTCTGCAACATCTTTTTTCATAAATTTCTGTCTTGCAGGAACATTATAGAATAAATCCTTTACAGTAACAGATGTACCGTCTGAACATCCGTCATGCTCATAATCCTGCTGAATACTGCCGCATATTTTATAATATGTACCATAAGCATCAAATTTCTGTTTGGTTTTTATTTCAGTTTTTGAAACTGCTGAAACAGATGCAAGAGCTTCTCCTCTGAATCCGAATGTGCATATATTTCCAAGGTCATCAGCAGAAATTATCTTGCTTGTTGCATGACGGAGAAATGCATTCGGTACATCTTCATAAGCAATACCGCACCCGTCATCTGTAACTCTCATATAGGTTGTTCCGCCATGCTTTATCTCAACTGTTATATGTTTTGCACCTGAATCAACTGAATTTTCCGCAAGTTCCTTTATAACAGATGCAGGTCTTTCAATAACTTCACCTGCTGCAATAAGTTCAGCCACTTCACGAGTAAGCACATTGATTTTAGGCATAATTCACCTTATCCTTTCAAAGTATCAGAGAAGCCTTGACAAATCCATGAGTACTTCACGGCATTCCGCATCTGTCAGTTCATCAATATTTGTTTTTCTTAATCTGTCAGCTATCATATCATTATTCACTGACATAAAGCTTATCTGCTGATTTTCAGGTGAATAAACTGAAACCGGACTGCTCTGGCTTTCCATTTCCTTCAGGAACTGTTTAGCCTTGTTTATAACTTTGTTGGGAATACCGGCAAGCTTGGCAACTTCAATTCCGTAGCTGTCATCAGCACCGCCACGAACAATCTTTCTTAAAAATCTTATATTTTCACCGTTACGCTTTACTGCCACGCTGAAATTCTTAACACCGTCAAGAATTTCCTCAAGCTGTATAAGTTCATGGTAATGCGTTGCAAAAAGAGTTTTACAGCCAAGTGATTTTGATGATATATATTCGGCAACCGCACGGGCAATGCTTATACCGTCAAATGTTGAAGTTCCTCTGCCGACTTCATCAAGTATAACAAGGCTGTTTTTGGTAGCGTGTTTTATAATATCGGCAACTTCGCTCATTTCAACCATAAATGTACTCTGACCTGCTGTAAGGTCATCTGAAGCGCCTACTCTTGTAAATATCTGGTCAACAACCGATATCTTCGCATATTCAGCAGGCACAAAGCAGCCAATCTGTGCCATTAAGGATATAAGTGCAGTCTGACGCATGAATGTTGATTTACCTGACATATTAGGACCTGTTATAATCAGCATTCTGTTATCTTTTGTATCAAGATAAACATCATTAGGAACAAATTCCTCATCTTTAAGCATCATTTCAACCACAGGGTGTCTGCCGTTCTTTATATTTATTACACCATCAATTGCAATTTCAGGCTTCACATACATATTCTTTATGGAAACATCAGCAAATGAACAAAGCACATCAAGAGTCGCAACAGCTTCGGCAGTATTCTGTACTTCTTCCAGCTTAGAGGCGATAAAATCACGAATTTCACCGAAAATCTCAGCTTCAAGTGCAATTGACTTATCCTTTGCACCCACAATCATATTTTCAGCATTTTTAAGTTCTTCCGTTATAAATCTTTCTGAATTTGCAAGAGTCTGACGGCGGATATATCTGTCAGGAACAAGATTATAATAAGAGCGTGTAACTTCGATATAATATCCAAAAGTGCGGTGATATCCGATTTTAAGGGGTTTTATTCCTGTCTTTTCACGTTCACTCTGTTCTATTGCTGAAATTATATTTTCGCCGTTTGTCATAATATTTCTAAGTTCATCAAGTTCATCATTGAATCCGTCTTTTATTACACCGCCCTCTTTGGTATTAACAGGCGGTTCATCAATAATTGAATTTTCGATAAGATTTGATATTTCATCAAGAGTTGATATTTTTGAATTTAATCTGCTTATTAACGGTGAATTATCCAGCTTTTCAAGCTGTTCCTTAATGAGAGGAATCTGTATTGCTGTAACCGAAAGCATTTTCAAATCTCTTGGAGTAGCGGATTTATACATAATTCTTGTCATAAGCCTTTCAATATCATATACTTTATTGAAAAGCTCCTGAATTTCACTTAAAACAATTGATTTTCTGAAAAGCTGTTCAACTGCATCAAGACGTTCAATAATTCTTGCAGGACTTCTCAAAGGCTGTTCAATCCATGACTTCAAAAGACGTTTTCCCATTGATGTATGAGCAGAATCAAGCACCCACAGGAGTGAACCTTTTCTTTCCTTGCTGCGAAGTGTTTCAGTGAGTTCAAGATTGCGTCTTGCATTCAAATCAAGTCCCATGAATACATTGTCGGCAAATATATTTACAGATGTAAAACGCCCTGCAAGGGATTTCTGGGTTTCGCCTATATAGTCAAAAAGACCGCATATACATTTACAGCCTGAAGTATCCCTGTCAAGTCCGATACTTTCATATGAATCAGCAGAAAACTGTTTCAGAACAGTTTCTTCCTCCGAATCGGCATCAAAGCAGATGTCATCTCTTAATGTAACGCTGCAGCCTATTTTTTCCTTTATAAATTCAGTAACCTGTTTAAGCGAAAGAAATCCGCTGTTGAATATGATTTCAGACGGACGATATCTTGACAGTTCATTTATAATTTCTGTTTCCATATTATCGCTGTTTTTTACGCATAAATTAACTTCACCTGTCGATATATCGGCAAAGCATACGGCACATTCATCATTATCGGCAAATCCTGCACATATATAATTATTTGAATCATCATCAAGCATACTGCTTTCAATAACAGTTCCAGGGGTAACGATACGGACAACATCACGGACAACAATTCCCTTGCTGTCTGACGGGTCAGTAAGCTGTTCGCATACAGCAACTTTATATCCGAGGTCAACAAGTTTCTTTATATACACTTCACTGCTGTGATAAGGAACACCGCACATGGGAGCTCTTTCAGACATACCGCAGTCACGCCCTGTAAGTGTAAGCTCAAGCATTTTTGAAACAGTTACGGCATCAGAAAAAAACATCTCATAAAAATCACCGAGCCTGAAAAAAAGTATATAATCCTTATATTTCTCCTTTAATGCCCAGTATTGCTGCATCATGGGAGAAAGCTTTGACTTGTCCAGATTTTCAAGTTCCATAAAAACTTCCTTTCAGAAATATATTAAAAATCCAAATCCCCGTCTATGCGGAAAAAGCATTGACGGGGGCTTTTTTACTTATGTTATAGCAATTTCTGAAATTAATACTGTTTTAAAAAGCTATTAAAGCAGATATAAATCTTATACAACAGAAGGCAGAATTGCTATAAAAACTATCAGTTAATGACAGCCTCCGCAGGTAGCACAGCTTCCTGTGCAAGCGGAAACGGCACAGGTTTCAGGGTCTTCACCGTTTGCAGATGAAGTAATGACAGTATTAATCTGTGAGAGCATATCGTCCATAGCATTTTTAGCTTCATTGAATGCAATCATATTCGGATTAATCATAATATCGCCGTAAAGGTTCTTTATTTCCTCATCAAGTTCCTTAATTTTCTCAGTGCTTTTATCATCTTTTGAGATTTCAGTATTAAGCTCAACACGCTTTATATTAAATCTGCTGATAAGCTCCTGTAATTTTTCATCATTATCATTGGCAGTCTTTGCATTCTGATAAGCTGTATATCTTTCATCAGTCTGAATCTGCTTTCCAAGTTCTCTTGCCATCTGAATAACATCCATAAAAAAATCTCCTTTGTTAAATATATTTTACTTTATAATTTCGCCTGTAACAGCCCAATTTTTAGTACCTGTTATTTTAACATTGACAAACTGACCGATAAGGCTTTTGTCGCCTTCAAATTCAACAATAACAAATTCACTGCTTTTGCCGTTGAGAAAACCTTTTTTCTTTTTGCTTTCACAGTCTGCAAGCACTTTCATTGTACGTCCCATAAAACGCTTATATATTTCAGTTGAAATTTCACGCTGAATCTCAAGAAATTCTCTCATTCTTCTGCTTTTTTCATTATCTGAAATTCTGTCATCAATAAGGGCAGCCCTTGTTCCGGAACGTTTTGAATATATAAATGAATAGACATTGTCATATCCTACTTTTCTTATTATATCCAGAGTTGCCCTGAAATCTTCATCAGTTTCATTCGGAAAACCTATTATAATATCGGTTGTGAATGAAAAATCCGGACATTTTGAACGTGCATAATCAATGGTTTCCATATACTTTTCAACAGTATATTTTCTGTTCATTTCTTTAAGAATAGCATTGCTTCCGCTCTGTACAGGAAGATGAAGATGCTTTCCGACCTTTTCACATTCAAGAATTGCATCAATAAGTTCTTTTCCTGCATCTTTAGGATGCGAGGACATAAACCTTATTATAAAGTCACCGTCAATTTCATTTAATTTTCTGAGCAGCTGAGGAAATGTAACAGAATTATCAAGGTCATTTCCATATGAGTTAACATTCTGACCGAGGAGCATAATTTCCTTATATCCCTGATTTACAAGGGATTTTACCTCATTTATTATATCTTCAGCATTTCTGCTTCTTTCACGGCCTCTTACATATGGTACAATGCAGTAGGTACAGAAATTATTGCATCCATACATAACCGGAACAGATGCTTTAAAAGAGCTGTCACGAAGCTGATAAAAGCTTTCAGTATTATCTTTATATTCATTTATATCAAAAGCATGCTTTCTGCCGTTTATAACATCGTATAAAAGTGAGGGAATTTTTCCGAGAGCGGAAGTTCCGATAATCATATCAACATAAGGATATGATTTTTTTATTTTATCAGCAGTTTTTTCTTCCTGAGCTATACAGCCTGAAAGACCGATTATAAGGTCAGGATTTTTTTCTTTAAGATGCTTTACAGAACCTATAATGCCGAAAACTCTGTCTTCTGCATTCTCTCTTACAGCACAGGTATTGAATATTATTATATCTGCATTTTCATAAGTATCAGTTATAATAAAATTCATCTCTGAAAGTATACCCTTAATTTTCTCACCATCAGAAAAATTAAGCTGACAGCCGAAACTCTGCACACATGCATATTTTTTCTGCGATGAATTTAATTTTTTAATTTCGCCAATAAAGAATTTATCTGAATTTTGCACAGTTTCCTCCATATTTTTTTATTTTAATTACAGCTTATTATAACATAAATAAAAAGTTTTGTAAACAGTTGATATTTGTTGAATATAACTATTGCCCCAGATTATAGTTTATGATATAATGAATTGTAATATTTTTTGAGAGGATATGATAGATATGAAAAAATCAAGAAAAACTTTTGCTTTTCTGTCAGCATTATGCCTTGTGTCTTTTTCAGCAGCATATATTCCATGCGAATATCTTACAGATTATATCACAGTTTCAGCAACAAGCAGTGAATCAACCACAGAAGAATCAACTAACAATACCAAATTAACTGCTCAGGTTATTGAAACAGGAACACCTATTATATCATCACTTGCTGATGATAAGGATATTGACTGGTATAAATTCAGTCTTGAAAGCGACGGATATTTTAATTTCAATTTTGAACACGAAATTATCAGCAGTTCCATTACATACTGGAATATAAACATCTACAAATCAGATGGAACAACTTTAATTAATACATTTTCATCAGCAGGAAACAATAGTCTTACATCATCTGCAAATATAGGACTTTCCAAAGGAGATTACTATATAAAAATCGACTCACCTTTATACTGTCATTCTGATATTGAATACATTCTTTCAACAAGTTTTACAAAATCAGATACTTTTGAAACAGAAGATAATGGCAGTAAAAATAATGCAGATATAATTGATTGCAATATAGAATATACCGGCAGTCTTATGGACAAGAACGATAATGACTGGTATAAGTTTACTGTTGATAAACAGGGCTATATTGATATCAGCTTTACTCATGACACACTTGAAAACACATCGGTTTACTGGGTTGCCAATATTTATAAAAGCGACGGAACAACGCTTATAAACAGCCTTGAAGTAAAAGGAAACATTGAAACTTCATCATTTCCTTCCATGAGCCTTGCTGAAGGTGATTATTATATTAAAATAACCAACAACGGTTCATATTTATCATCTATGGATTATACATTCAGTGTTAACTTTACAGAAGATGATTCGTGGGAAACTGAAACAAATAATACCAAAACTGAGGCAAATTTAATCAGTACAGATACATTATACTACGGCACAATACTGAAAAAAGATGATATTGATTTCTATAAATTCACTCTTGATGAAGCAAAAGTTCTTAATATTGATTTTGAACATGATACATTTGAAGACAGCGGTGTTTACTGGAACATTAAAATATGCCAGTCTGACGGCACAACAGAAATTTATTCTATGTCCTCAACCGGAAGCGCTGCTATTACCAAAAGTGCATCAATATCTCTCGATGCAGGCGATTATTATTTAAAAATAACACCAAGAAATGAATATTACTATAATACAATGAAATATCAGTTCACTATAAACAGCACACTGAATGAAAACTGGGAAACAGAAGTAAATGATACTAAAAATACAGCTAATGCAATAGATTTGAATAAAACTTACAATTCAAACCTCATGAGCAGTGATGATATTGACTGGTTCAGTTTTTCAACTGAAAAAGACGGATATATTTCTTTAAACTTTGAACATGATACATTTGAAAGTACCAATACATACTGGGTTGCTGAAATTTATCAGTCAGATGCTACAACATTAATTAACAGCATTAATGTAAAAGGAAACAGTGCTTTAACAAAAACTGCATCAATAGGACTTCCTGCCGGAAATTACTTTGTAAAAATAAAAGATTATTCATATAACTGGAACAGTATGAATACACAGTTTACAATTAATTATACTGAATCGGATTTATGGGAAACTGAGGATAATAATTCAAAGTCAAGTGCAGATACAATCAATATAAATGAAACATATGGCGGAAGCCTCATGTCAAATGATGATAAAGACTGGTACAAATTTGAAGTCGACGAAGACAAAAAGCTTAAATTAATATTTGAAAATCCGGGTATCGGAGATAAATCAAATACATACTGGACAGTATATGTATATGAATCAGATGGTTCAACATCAGTTGCATCACAGAAAATTGCCGGTGAAACTCCTGAAGTTTCTTTCGATGATGATTTTACTAAAGGAACATATTATATAAAGATTGTTTATGGCGGATATTATTATTCAGATTCAGATTATTCAATAACTGTTTCAGATGATGTGGCAATTAAAGGAGATGCGGACAGTGACGGAACAGTGACATCAGCAGATGCACTTTCAATTCTTCAGATGGTAGCAGGTATTTCAGAAAATAATATGACAGCTGATATAGACGGAGATGGCGAAGTTACATCAGCAGATGCACTTAAAATCCTTCAGTATGTTGCAGGAATTATTGAAACCCTTTAAAAATAAATTATAAAATCAGAGCATATCACCCACAAGTGATATGCTCATTTTTTATTACTCCACAGTAGTTGCGGTAGCTTCCTCAGTATCAAAAAGGTACATAATATTCATCAGATACCATTTTCCATCAATCTTTGCGAGCATGACATTCTGATTTATATCATCTGAGTAATTTCTTCCTGAAACAGTGAAGTCAGCATCAATTATATAGACAGCCGAAACATCTGCATCTTCTGACATACCATAAAGATTAACCCATTCATCTTTATAACTCTCAACTTTTTCATCTTTTGCAACACCTTCGGAATTAATCTCATAAGTTATTTCATTAAGACTGCCGAACTGTCTTACCATAGTTTCATTAAGCATTTCCAGATATTCCGAACTGCTGCCACACACATATGAAAACATTTCATCAATTTCTGAAGCATAGAAATCAGGATAAAGACTTATAAACTCGTCATAATCCATATTCAGTGTAGCGTCAATATATCTGTCAAATACTTTTGAATAGTCGCTGTCACTTTCAACATTTTTATTATTCACCACATCAAGAACAGAATTTACAACTGCAAAAAGAATAATTATAAAAGCGACAACTGCAAAAATTATTAAAATTATCTGATTGCGGCTTTTTTTCTTTTCAATTTTTTTTCGTCTTGTATTTTCATACCCCCGTATATATTTTTCACATTCGGGACACTGTACTGCATCATCAGCCATTTCAGCCTTGCAAAATTCACACTGTTTGCTCATATTTTCACTCCGTATTTTATATTATTATTTAATTTAATATTACATGATAATTTCTGATATGTCAACATAATACATAAAATTTCATCTTACTGACACAAAACTATTCTGAAAAATCATTTATAATATTTTTAAGCACTTCAAAATCAAGATTAAATTCCTCACGCATTGATTCTTCATATGAAGTGCCTGTCTGAACTTTTCTTATTCCAATATATACATCATCGGCAATTTTCTCACCCTGATATCCTATTTTTTCTGCAAATGAAGTGTTGGCAAGATAAAATCCCGTATCCTTTACATTTTCATTGTCAGAAAAATATTTTTCAAGACTGAAAAGAACATCATCTTCTGTAAGAGTTTCTGAAGATTCTGTATCAGCAATTATAAGCAGATTGTCATCAGTCTGAAGAAGTGATGTAAGATGAGTAGTACTTGACACATACATTTCAGGCTGATTCTGATAAATATAATCTGAGATTGGCATATAGAATATATTTACTTTAATTTCTCCGTCACCATTTCTGTCGCCTGCATATTCTCCGAAAATCTCCTGCATATCAGCAGTACATTCATAAAGTTTCTCATCATTTACAAGAAGCATTACAGTCATATCGGGCTTTACAGTTGTTACAACATCGTATATAACATATACTGCAACAAATACAAAAAAACAGCCTATTCCGAGCCACCATTTATTATGATAGAAAAAGTTTGAAATTTTCTGTTTTACAGTATAATGGCGTTTTTCACTATACGAAGAATTACCCTGAAAAAAATCGCCGCTGCTTTTATCTTTCAGAATATTTATCTTATCCTGATACAACTGCGTGGCATATTCCTCACGTTGTTTTTCATCTTCCTCCTGTTGTTTTTTCATTGTTTCCTGTTCTTTTTTTTCTTTTTCAAGCTGTTCTTTTCTGTTAATTTCACGAGCCTGATTAAAAAGGGATTTCATGGACGGAGTTTTATTGTCTTTTTTCTCATCTGACATATGAATATTTCCTTTCCTTTTATACAAAAAGGGACACCTTTTCTTTTTAATAAAAAGCGTCCCCCATATTTAATTGTTCTATATACTTATCAGTTTTTATCAATAGGTTTCATAGTCGGGAAAAGCAGTACATCACGGATTGAAGCACTGTCAGTAAGGAGCATTACAAGTCTGTCAAGACCGAATCCCAAACCGCCTGTAGGAGGCATGCCATATTCAAGGGCAGTTACAAAATCCTCATCAACCTGAGCATTTGCACCTGTAGCTCTCTTAGCCTCAACCTGCTTTACAAAGCGTTCTCTCTGGTCTATAGGGTCATTGAGTTCTGAGAATGCATTTCCCATTTCTCTTGCATAGATAAAATATTCAAATCTTTCAGTGAAAGCAGGATTTGATGGTTTTCTCTTTGCAAGAGGAGAATTTTCAACAGGATAATCATAAATTATAGTAGGCTGAATAAGCTTTTCCTCAACAAAGGCATCAAAGAATGCAATAAGAACATGACCTTTAGTTGCATTATCCCCTTCATCAACTTCAACATGATGTTCTTTAGCGCATAATCTTGCATCTTCATCTGTTGCCCAGTCATTATAGTCAACACCTGCATATTTTTTAACAGCTTCAGCCATAGTAAGTCTTTCCCATGGAGCAGCCATATTTATTTCAGTACCCTGATAACTGATAACATCACTTCCGCAGATTTTCTTTGTTATAGTTACATACATATCCTCTATCAAATCCATCATGCCGAAATAATCGGTATATGACTGATACATTTCAATTGAAGTAAATTCAGGGTTATGGGAAGTATCCATACCCTCATTTCTGAAAATTCTGCCTACTTCATAAACTTTCTCAAATCCGCCAACGATAAGACGCTTCAGATAGAGTTCTGTTTCAATTCTGAGATACATATCAATATCAAGAGCATTATGATGTGTAACAAACGGTCTTGCAGCAGCACCGATTTCAAGAGTATGCAACACTGGTGTATCAACTTCAAGATATCCGAGGCTGTCAAGATAATTTCTTACTTCACGCAGAATCATGCTGCGTTTTACAAAAGTATCCTTTACTTCTGGATTGCAGATAAGGTCAACATATCTCTGTCTGTATCGTATATCCTGATTTTTAAGACCATGCCATTTTTCAGGGAGAGGAAGAAGTGATTTTGAAAGGAGAGTAAGCTTTTCAGCATGAATTGAGATTTCGCCTTTCATAGTTCTGAATACATAGCCCTCAATACCAATTATATCGCCTATATCCCATTTTTTAAATTCAGCAAATTCCTCCTTGCCGATATCATTCATTCTTACATATACCTGCATATCGCCTGAACCGTCACGGACATGAATAAAATTAGCCTTGCCCATATTTCTCCAGCTCATAATTCTGCCTGCAATTGTAACATGATTTCTTTTTTCGGCAAGAATACTTTTAAGAAGTTCTGCATCGTCACCTGCCTGAGATTTTGCCTCATTTTCAGTAATTTCATACTGAGATTTTGCATCACTGTTGCTGATACTTACATCAAATTTTGTAATTTCATATGGATTTTTATTATTAGCCTTAAGTTCATCAAGCTTTTCAATACGTATTTTCTTTAATATGTTAATATCCTGCTCTGTACTTTCTTCAGAAACGGGATTTATATTCTGATTTTCGCTCATAAAAAAACCTCTTTATATAATATATGTTGTCAACAATTAATTTTATTTTGTAATTTCAAGTATTTCAAACTGAAGTTCACCTATAGGAGCTTCAACGATAAACTTGTCACCGATTTTCTTTTTCATGGCAGCTTTTCCTATAGGTGATTCATCAGAAATCTTGCCGTTCACAGGGTCAGCTTCTGTAGAGCCTACAATCTGAAATTTTTCTGATTTTTCAGCACCTTTTCTGAGGATTGTTATAATTGAACCAATACCTACTTCATTAATGGAAATACTGTCATCATCAACAACTTCTGCATTTGAAATTGTATTTTCGAGTTCTGTAATGGTAGCTTCGAGGATACCCTGTTCATTTTTAGCTTCATCATATTCAGCATTTTCGGAAAGGTCACCGAATGAACGAGCTTCCTTAAGTTTCTGTGCAACTTCAGCACGTCTTACAGTAATAAGATATTCAAGTTCCTTTTCAAGCTTTTCAAATCCGGCTCTGGACATTTGTTTTTTTTCAGCCATAAATTCCTTACTCCTTATATCAAATTTAAAGATATACCTGAAATATAATTATAATGCATTTTTTATGGCTTGTCAATAATGCTTAAAAATATTAATTCAAAATTGTATACCATAAATACCCTTTATATTTGCAAAAGAAAATAAAAAATGATATAATAATATGTAAAATAAAAAAGAGAAGGAGATAGCCGATGGAATATTTTGTCAATACAGGACAGTGGGGCAGTCTTTTTGCAGTACCTGTCAGCGTAGTTGATGAATATATAAAACTTGCAGGAGGTCATTCACTCAAAGTCCTGCTTTATGTACTGAGAAACGGAAACAGAATTGTTTCAAGAGATGAAATTGCATCTGCACTTAATATAGACCATGAAAGCATTGATGATGCATTTAACTTCTGGGAAAGTGTCGGAATATTTTCTCAGAATGAAAATACATCTCATTCAATGAAAAAAGCAACAATTCCGTCAGTCTTTCCTTCGGAAAAAACTGAAACTTCCATACAGAAATCTGCTGTTCAGGATAACAGACCTGAACGAGCAGTATATGAAAAAAGCAGTGAACGGTTTGTATTAAGACCTTCTGAAATTGCTGAAAGAATACGCTCCAGTGAACAGATAAGAAATCTTTTTACAATGGCAGAAAGTTCACTCGGAAGAATGTTAAACAATATTGAACAGTCCTCGCTTGTATGGATTCATGAATATCTCGGTCTTAATATCGATGTAATACTCATGCTTGTACAGTATCTTTCATCAGTCGGAAAAGGTAATATGGCATATATTGAAAAGGTTGCATTTGACTGGCGTGACAAAAATATTAATACACTTCGTGAAGCACAGAATGAAATTCAACGTATACAGCAGTTTTCATCATATGAAAATAAAATTCTTGCACTCCTTGGTATTAATACTCACCCTTCATCAAATCAGCATGAAATCATGAATGAATGGTATGACAAGGGAATAAGCACTGAATTGGTGGAATGTGCATATGACAGAACTATGGACAGCATAGGAAAAATGTCCTTTCCCTATATGAACTCAATCATTATGACATGGCATGAAAAGAAAATAACAAATCTTGCCGGTGTAAAGGAATATGAAAAGAATAATCCTCCTCCGAAAAGAACTTTCGGAAGAAACGGTCAGAAAAATACAAAGGAAAAGAAACGTTCATATAATATAGCTGAATTTGAAAAATTTGCTATAAACTATAATGAACTTAAGGAGATTGGTGAAGAAAATGGATAATGTATATGAAAAAGCAGAAAGAATAATCCGTGAACGCAAAAATAATGCCATCGAAGAAAACCGCAGACGCAATGAAGAAATTGATGAAAAAATTCCGGAAATTACAGAAATAAAAAGCAAGCAGATGGCAAATATAAGTTCCCGCCTGCTTGAAATTATTCAGAGCGGCAAAGATGTAAAAGCAAAAATAGAAAGTGAAAAAAGATATAACAATCAGGCAATCAGCATAATTAAATCATATCTCAAAAAGCATGGCTACCCTCAGGATTATCTTGATATGCACTATACCTGTTCAAAATGCAGTGATACCGGATATTGCGATGGAAAAAGATGCGAATGCTTTATGGAAGTGCTTAAAAAGCTTTCAGTTGAAACTCTTAATATAAATACAAATCTTATACTTTCAAGCTTTGATACATTCAATCTTGATTATTATGACTATGAAGACGGAAAATTTGCTAAAAGTATGCAGAAAATATATGACTACTGCTTTGAATATGCACAGAACTTTAAACCGTCAGAATCACCCAATGTTATAATGTCAGGTGAAACAGGTCTTGGAAAAACGCATCTTTCACTTGCAATTGCACGTGAAGCAATACTGAAAGGATATACTGTAGCATATGATTCGGCTGTTAACTTTTTAAGACATATTGAAAATGAACACTTCGGCAGAACAGATTACAAATATGATACCCTTGATAATATAATAGATGCAGACCTGCTTATAATTGATGACCTCGGTGCAGAATATGAGTCAAAATTCTATACAGCAACAATATATAACATTATAAACTCAAGAATAAACCATTCAAAACCGACAATTATAAGCACAAACCTCAGACTTGAAGAATTTGAGGAAAGATATGATGCAAGAATTACTTCAAGAATAGGCTGTCTGTTTGATTACCTTAAATTCTGCGGAAATGATATACGCTTTTTAAAAAAAAGCAATATAATAATCTGATAGACATACCTTTGGTCAAATGATATAATTAAACTTAATATAAAAAATAA
Source organism: uncultured Ruminococcus sp. (assembly GCA_964426275.1). GTDB lineage: Bacteria > Bacillota > Clostridia > Oscillospirales > Ruminococcaceae > UBA5884. Next base: position 45,861 of record CAYRPZ010000001.1, read on the forward strand.
AGAAAGGAAATTCCTATGAAATTAAAAAAACTTACTGCTGTTATTATCTCAGCCTTTATGTTTTTTTCATTTTCAGGCTGTAATGGAAATGAATCTTCTGAAAATTCGGAGCAAATTTCAGTCGCAACCGACAATGACTCTTTAGAAAATTCGGAGCAAACTTCGGTTGTAACCGACAATGACTCCGATATGAATCTTGAAAAATCAAGAGATGTTATGGACGCATTCATCAATCAGGAACAATATGCAATAATGTTTGAATATGAGGGAATGAACCTCGAATACTACTACGCCAAAGATGGAGAAAATGAATTTCTTGGCTCAACTGTCGGAAATATTCAGTCGGGTGTTTTCCGCTTTGGAAATGTAACTTATTATGTTGACATCGTAGGTTCGGGAGAACTCAGAAGAATTGAAAATGATGAAACCGACATAAATGCCGCAGTAACGGTGCTTGATACAATATATTATCAGACAGTTGTGAACGGAAAATGTATATCTCAGTCGGTCGAAGATGATGAAATATACAATACTTATGAATATGACGATACAGAAAAATCAGGAGATATAATAGAATGGCAGACAGTTGTCGGTTCTGACGGAAAACTTATAAAAGCAACAAGAGTTAATGACAGCCGTATATTTGCATTCAGTTATCCGGAGTATACGGATAAAGTTTTCTATATTCCGGAAGAATATATAATAGTTGATGACGACGGAAATCCTGTAAACGGAACTGCCGGCTGGGCTGACTATCCGACAGAAAACTGATAAAATTAATTTATATAGGAGATTTTCAATAATGAAAGTAATTCTTGCATCAGGTTCTCCAAGAAGAAAGGAACTTCTCGGCAGAATATTCAGTGAATTTGAAATATGCCCGTCATCGGCTGATGAAACCGTTCCGGAAAATATACCCTCCGATAAATATGCTGAATATCTTGCAGTAAAAAAAACATCTGATATTGCCGGAAAAAATACAGATTCACTCGTTATAGGCTGTGATACGGTAGTCATTAGCGACGGCAGTATTCTTGGCAAGCCGTCAGATAAAAAATCCGCATATCATATGGTTAAAACGCTTTCAGGCAGAAAACATTCGGTTATAACCGGTATATGTTTATGCCTTAACGGAAAATCAATGTCATTTTCCTGTGAAACGATTGTCGAATTTTATAATCTTTCTGAAGATGAAATTAAAAAATATATATCCACTGATGAACCTTATGACAAAGCAGGAGCATATGGAATACAGGGTGCAGGAGGATTGTTTGTAAAACGTATTGAAGGCGATTTTTATAATGTAGTAGGTCTTCCTGTCGCAGAACTCAGCAGAAAAATAAAGGAATTCACCGGATTATTTTAAACTGCATATAATATAATAACTGTATATTAATACAGTTAGGTTAAACCTCTCAGGAGATGAATATATAATATGATTAAGTCAAATAACGGTGAGGCTATTAATGTAATGTCAATTGCAATCGCCAACTATATGGCACCATATTTTACAAATGATGAGCTTGATATACTTGCACTTATGCTGAATGTTATAGGAGATGCTCTTGGCGTTATATCAGCCACAAGACCTGAAAATACAGATAAAAACTGCACTTCACAAACATGAAGTGCAGTTTTTTTATCTCTGTTTTTTATTATTTTTCAGCAGTTGTATAATTGTTATAATATTAATAACCACCCAACTGAAATTACTGTTATTCCGTCAATGTAATAATGAAAGAATTGATGCAAGTATAATGATTATTATTTTCAATATAATTTTTTGACTATTTTTTTCTGCCCTTTTTTATATACTTAATTTCTTATCGCATAAAATACAGGTTGCAATATATGAAACTGCAATGAATATAATATTAAGTACAGTCGGAACTATAAGCCCTGAATATCCTCCAAAATATACATTTAATACTGTTGTTTCATAAATAATTTCATTCTCATTAAACATATTAATATTGAAAATTTTCATAATTTCCATTTGAATAAAACCAAAGATTATATTGATTAAAATGAAACAGCCAAATGCAATTGCTGCCCCTGCTTTAATATTATAAAAAACAGTATCATATAACATTCTTGAAAGATATATTACTGCAACCGTAAGAGTAAATTCTGAAAATGTATTCAGATACATAAGAAATATAGTTGAAAATGGTATATCAGAAATATAAGCTGTTATATTGCTGAAATCATTGAGAAAATTGCTATCTATGGCTATACTTGTAAATTTAAATGACAATTTTATATCCATTATAAATATAAGCGATACGATAATCCCGAAAACTATTTCAACAATAGTGCTTGCAAGCAGTTTTGAACCTATTATTTTATATGTACTGTTCGGTGTCATAAATACCATATATCCGTTTTTATGCTTATGAGAAATATCCATATCATACAGCATTAAAGAATATATAAGATATCCGAATACAATAAATGATATAAAAAATACAATTAACATTGATGACACAATAAATATACCATTTATTCCTGAAAATCCGCTTATCAGAAATATTATTTCAATAATTGCAAATATTGCAGATACAACAATAAGAATACTCCTTGACTTTAAAAATTCATGTTTTATAAGATTAAGCATTTCTTATGTCCTCCATAATATCTTCAAATGAACTTGTTGAGAAAATTTCTCTGTAAAGGTCAGACATTGAAAGCCCTCTCTCCATTCTTATATCCTCAAGGTCACCCTGAAGTACATTTTTTCCGTCTTTCATCATTACTACGCTGTCGGCAACAGATTCAAGCTCCTCAAAAAGATGACTTGAAATTACAACACACGCTTCATCGGAAACAGCCTGAATTATAGCCTGAATTATCATATCACGGGCAATAAGGTCAATTCCGTTAAGAGGTTCATCAAGCATAGCAATTTTTGAACGTCTTGCAAGTGCAACTGATATTTTCAGCTTTGCACACATTCCCGACGACATGGAGGACGGTTTCATTTTCATATCAAGCTCCATGAATTTAATAAGCTTCTGATATTTCTTAAAGCTGAAATCTCTGTAAAAATCCCTGTGATACTTTCCTATTTCCTCAATATTCATATTTTTATAGAAATACATCTCAGTCGGCATATATGATATAAGTCCTTTTGTTTCATAATTTACAGGCTTGCCATCTATTTTGCATATACCGCTGTCATGCTTTACAAGTCCGCAGGCTGTTTTCATAAGGGTTGTTTTTCCGTGGCCATTCGGAGCAGCAAGAACATAAATTTTACCGCTTTCAAATTTTGCACTGAATCCGTCAAGAGCATTCTTTTTTCCATATCTTTTTACCACATTTTCAAATTCAAGCATTTTCATTCCCCTTTTTATTGTCGCTTATCAGATTTATAATTTCACTGTCTGTATAATTAAGCGAATGCATTTTATCCAAAAATTCATATACGATTTCATTTACTATCTTATTTCTGACATTCTCAACAATATTTTCATTTTCTATAATAAATGTTCCCAGCCCCCTTTTTGTATAGCATATTCCTTCCATTTCAAGATATTTATAAATACGCTGTACAGTATTTGGATTTACTTTATACATAACGGCAAGTTCACTGTTTGAAGGCAGTTTGTCACCTGTATTTATTTCCCCTGTAACAAGTTTTCTTTTTATATCATCAGCAATCTGAATGTATATAGGCATATTATTATTAAATTCCAAATGCATCACCTCACTACTTAAATAGTAAACTATTCAATTTTAAATGTCAAGATGTTTCCGGAAATTTAAAAAAAAAATTTGCCTGCAGTATTGAAAAATATATTTTTCTGTGTTATAATTATGTATGTTAATTTATATGGAGATGTATCGAAGTGGTCATAACGAGAACGACTCGAAATCGTTTGAACGGTAACGTTCCGTGGGTTCAAATCCCACCATCTCCGCTATATTCTGCAATGACAGCAGTTTCTTATCATGGAACTGCTGTCAAATTTTATTAATACCTGACAATAATAATGGAGGAATATTTTCTATATGGACAATTTTATATTCAGCCTCAATGCAACTGTTCCCGTATTTTTTATAATATTCATGGGCTGGTTTCTTAAAAGAATCGGAATAATTGATGAAAAATTCTCTCAGGTAAATGACAAGCTTTCATTTAAAGTACTTTTCCCGTTACTGCTTTTCAAGGATATATCCTCAGCCGATTTAAAACAGGATTTTGACATCAGATTTGCTTTATTCTGTTTTATCGGAACAATTATATGCTTTGCTGTAATATGGATTATGGCTGAAATCTTCATAAAGGATAAATCAATAATCGGAAGCTTCGTTCAGGGTTCATTCCGTGGAAGTGCAGCAATACTGGGAGTTGCATTCGTTGAAAATATGTATGGAAGTGCAGGAATGGTTCCTCTTATGATAGTTGCCGCTGTACCGCTTTATAACATATTTTCAGTTATAATTCTCACAGTAAGAGGAAAAGACAACAGGAAAATCAGCATTAAAAGCCTGCTTATGAGCATAGTCACAAACCCTATGATTATAGGAATTTTCACAGGACTTCCCTTCGCATTGCTTGAAGTACATTTCCCAGCAATAATTGAAAAGTGTATCTCAAATTTAAGTGTACTTACAACTCCTCTTGCACTCCTTTCAGTAGGTGCAGGATTTGAAATTGAAAATGCAGTAAAAAAATTAAAACCCAGTATAACTGCCTCGCTTATAAAGCTTGTAATGCAACCTGCGATACTGCTCCCTGTCGCTGTACTGATGGGATTCAGAAATCAGGAAATAATCGCAATTCTTATAATGACAGGAGCTCCTACCACTGTAAGCAGTTTTATTATGGCAAAAAATATGAATAATGATGCAGAGCTTGCCTCAAGCATAGTTGTTATTACAACATTGTTTTCAGCAATTACAATCACAGGAATTATATTTATTTTCAGAACTCTCGGATATGTATAAGAATAAAGAATAGTCTATAAAAATATTATATAAAATTATTCAATATTGTTGAATTTGCAGCAAAAATATGATATAATTATCTTAAACGATTAAGATAATTAAAGTTAGGGGTGATTAAAATGAGTAACCAAAAATTAAATATTGCACTTCTTTCAAGTCATCTTGAAGATGAATATGCAAAGACTTTATGCAAAGGTGCTATGATTGCTGCTGAAGAAATGGACGTTAATCTTTTCATTATACCCGGCAGATATTTTGACTCAAATTATGAAGATAAGGAAAGAACCAAGTATAAATATCAGTATGATACTTTATTTTCATATGTGAACAGCCAAAGCGTTGATGGTCTTATAATCATGACTGAAACAATAGGAAGTACATGGAGTTATGAGAGAAAATCAGAACTTTTAAGACGTTTCAGTGATTTGCCTGTGATAAATATAGGCCCTGATATGGAAGGTCATTTCTGCGTTAAATTTGATAATAAAACCGGTTTGCGTGAAGGTATTGAACACCTTATAAAAGAGCATAAAAGAAAAAAAATAGGCTTTTTAAGCGGACCAATTACAAATAAAGATGCTGTTGAACGACTTCAGGTATATAAAGATACATTAACTGCAAACGGCATGGAAATTTCCGATAAACTTATTGCATACGGTTCATTCACGGATTCCTGTATTGAACAAACTGAAAAACTTATTCAGGATAATCCTGATATAGATGCAATCGTCTTTTCAAATGACAGAATGGCTATCGGCGGATATACAGCAATATCTGAACTTGGGCTCAAAATAGGAACTGATATTTCTGTAATGGGATTTGATGATTCCGCTGAGGCAATATCAGTCAGTCCAAAACTTACAACCGTAAGGGCTGATGCCACTGAAATAGGATACCGTTCGTTAATGGAAGTCATGAATCTTATCCAGTTCGGCAGAATGAAAAAACCTGTTGTAGACTCAAGGCTTATTATAAGAGGTTCATGTGGCTGCCGAAAAAACGGAAGTTATGCTGACATCAATGATTGTATGAAAAAATTACTTGAAACTCCGGAAACTATGCTTGCTTCCAATATTACTGACTTTATTTTTGAAAACTACAATTCAAGCCTCCCTGTAAACAGTTATAAAATGAGTTTATACAGTTTTTTCAATATGCTCATTTTTAAAATAGGAAAAAGCAATATCCAAAGCAATGAAATAAGTGACAACATTATTTCAAGACTTGATTCAATAATAAATTCAAAGTTTACTGAATATGTACCGATTGAAAATTTTTTCTATGCTCTTAATATGGTATGCCGCTATACAATGTTCAAAAACAGTATGTACAGCACTTTAGAAAAACAAATTATTTTAAGTGAACTTTTTACAAATATATATAGCCATATAACTACAAGATATGCTATTGAAAATACGCTCCATACAAACGATATCGAATATCTTTCATGGCTTACAAATTCTCTTACAAGAGATATGCTCCTTTTTATCGGAAGTGATAAGTGCTATGGTTCAGTAAGCAAAAAACTTTCAGGAATAAAAATGAAAAGCAGTTATATATTTACTTTTAAAAACCCGATAAACCATAAAAGAAATCAAAAATGGATTCCGCCTGAAAAAATATATCTGAAATCATATCATAATACAGATAAAACTGAAATAATACCGACTGAAAAACAAAAAATAACTACTGATGATATTTTCAGAAATGAATATCTTCCGTCAGACCGCCAGTATACAATGGTGCTTTCAACTCTTTATTCAAATGAAGACCAGTACGGACTGTTTCTCTGCGAAATTGACTATGAACATTTCTATTATATCGCTCCCATAACCGTCCAGCTCTGTGCCTCAATAAAAACAATGAACCTCATTGCCAAGCAGGAAATTACCCAGAAAAAACTTCAGCAGTCACTTGAAAAAATAAAACAGAATAATGTTATACTTGACAATATATCCAAATCAGATGAACTTACGGAAATATACAACAGACGGGGCTTTTTTGAAATGACACAGACTATAATTTCAGACAGAAGAAATCTTTCAAAACGTGCAATGATTGTCTTTGCAGATATGGACTGCCTGAAAACAATAAATGATAAATTCGGTCATGATGACGGTGACTTTGCAATAAAAAAGACCGCTGAAATACTTACAAGTTCATTCAGAACAACAGATGTTGTCGGAAGAATAGGCGGTGATGAATTTGCCGCATTTGCACTTGTTGACTGCAATGACTATGCCGATAATGTCCGTGAAAGAATAAAATCCAAATCAGATGAAGTGAATAATACTTCAGATAAACCATATTATATCAGCATGAGTCTTGGAATATGTGAATTTCAATGCAGTCCTGATACAGACATTAAAAAAATGCTTGATATTGCAGATGAACACCTCTATTTGGAAAAAAGAAATAAAATTAAAAAAATTCTGAAAGATGAAAACAACCCCATGCAGTAATGCATGGGGTTGAATATTTACTCATTTTCTTTATTGTAATGTTCACGGATTGCATTGATTTCATCAGAGATGCTAAGAAATATATCTGTAAGATCGGGGTCAAAATTTGTCCCTCTGCCTTCGGCAATGATTTCCATAGAACGTTCATGGCTGAAAGGCTTTTTATATGCTTTCTTTGATGTAAGTGCCTCATATACATCAACTATTGCCATTATTCTTGCACAAAGCGGTATTTCCTCGCCTTTAAGACCTTCGGGATATCCTTTTCCATTCCATTTTTCATGATGATAATATGCCATATCCTTGGCAACATAAAGAAAGCTTGCATCTGTTACCTGACTTATAATTCTCTCAAAAGTCTGCTTTCCTATTTCGGTATGTTTCTTGATATGTTCAAATTCATTTATTTCCAATGCACCATTTTTCTTAAGTACAGAGTCGGAAACCCCTGCCATTCCGATATTGTGAAGCGTTGCACCTCTGAGCAAATCGGCTTTGAACTGTTTCGTGAAAATTTTCCTGTATTTTTCCTCAGAAGCAATTGCAGGAATGAATACTTCAAAATATTTTCTGGTAACTTTTTTCTTTTTGCCGTCAGTAGTATCTCTTGAATCAATAAGCTCTGCAATACATGTTGTCATAGTGTCATGGAACTGTTCAAGTTGTTCTGTCTTTTCTTCAACAAGAGAGCTGAGCTCCGTCTGATAAAAGTCAATCTGTTTCTTATTTTCAGTGAATTCATCTTTCATATAATGAATACAATTTCCAATATTATCATATCCTCTTGCAATGGCACATGCCATCTCACGACAGGTTTTATAACCGCAGACACCACAGTTTATATTCTGTAAAACTATATCTGTCTTATTCATATTCTGAAAGATTTCCTGAATCTGCTGATTTGAAACCTCGGGATATTCAACAGCAGAATCGGTGCTGAATTTTCTTGCAAAATCCGAAAAGTCAATATCTGAAAATTGTTTTGAAAGCACAGTACTGTAATCATCATTCAGTGTTGAAATATAATGTTCTTTAAAATCATTATAGTATTTGTCAACATTGTATTTAAGTTCGTAACGATTAATCTGGGAACATGATACAGATGAAAAGATACAGCCGTCCTTACAGCTTAAAATATCAGTAAGCACAGGAGCTTTCTTTATTTTTTTGATATTAGCTTTATGTTCATCAATATACTGATATATTTTATCAGCACCTGATACAGAGTCAATAAACATATATTTATCAAGCAGAGCATTGATATTTTTCTTAAGACCCGCAGGTACTGTGTATAATGAACCAAATCCATTATCATTGCTGTCAGAGTAATGATATGAGGAAATATCGGTTCCCGCAAGTTTTCTGACAAGATTTTTAATTGTTATATTATATGAAATATATCCGCCGGTTTCAGAAGATTCAAATTCGGCTTTTTTTGCGATGCATGAACCTATAAAAGCAAATTTATCATTATTGTTCAGATATTTTCTTGCATATATTGCAGTACATACGGCATCACTCTGAAACGGAACAAGTTTTTCAGCAAGCTTGTTCTGATACTTTTCGATATATGAAACCACGGGATAGCAAGATGAAGATATAAGTCCTTTTTCAGATGGATTTTTCTTTATGTAATCAGCAGTTGCAAGTGCATTTATATCAGCGCCTGTATCACAGTGATATATTTTATTTACTCCAAGTGATTTCAGATATCCAAGAATATTTTCATATTTTTTAGGATAGTTCATGTAAAGTGCAGATGAAATTATTACAGATATATTTTCTTTTCTGCTTTCAAGGTCACTGAAGAAAAGTTCTGTATCATCTCTGTACTTTATCGCATTTCTCTGACATATATCCATACATTTCCCGCAGTTTATGCATTTGTCCGCATCAATGCTTACTACATATTTTGAGTTTTCATCACCCTCTGATATGGCAACATTCTCAATATCAATTGAATCAAGGTCATCAATGCTTATATTCTCAATATTATCAAGGTCAATTATATTTTCAGATTTTCCGGCATTTCTATATAATATAACAGCCGCACCTGATACAGGGCACGCTCTTACACAACTGAAACAACCTCTGCATTCATCTGTAGTATAAAAAATACCATCATTAAATTCAGACATTTTTCCACCACTTTCTAAAAATTAAAACAACACCAAAAACATACAAACATACATAATAATATTATTATACATTAATTAGCAAAAAAAATCAATACTATTTTATATAAATTATTACTTCTTATACGAAATTTGTATTATATAAAATTATACTTGATATTGAAATTTTTTTATGTATATGATATAATTATTATAAATTTGTTTCATAAAATTCGTTTTATAAAGGAAATTTTATTATGATGAATATAAGGATAAACAAGTACGCAGTAAACCTCAATGATAATTCACATATAGTCAGGGTATGTTACAAACAGCCTTTTAACGGAAGATATCATCCGTTTGACACCCGTGCTGCCGAAAGCCATTATATCTCCGAACAAGGTTTCTCTTTCCTCGGCGATATCGACAGCATTACCCAGAAAAGCTGTATTGACAACATCGAAAGCCAGCTTAAATTCAACAGACATATAAGATTTATATATCAGCGTCTGCTTATAATTCATAATGGTGTTGTAATATGGGACAACAAAAAAGAACCGCACAGAGAAAAAAATTACTTCAAAGGCTTTGTTCTCCATGCACTTTATGGCGAATTTATTGCTGAGGAGCATAAATGCGGTTACAATATAACAAATTCAGGTCTTTGTGCTGATGAAGTATATATATGGGACAGCTGTGACTATGCTCTCGGACGTGCCCTGAACTTCTCAAGAAAAAATCCTAATAATTACTGCCTGCTTTCCGGAATAAGCTTTGATTACAACGAGCTTATAAAAGATGCCCCTGTACCGCCATGGGCAATTACAGAACTTAAAAAGAATATAATGAAAAACCTTATCAATGATGACGGCGAAAATGTTATCTATAATACGGAGGCTTTTTTCAACTATTTTAATACTCTCACAAGAAATGAAAAGAAAAAAATTATCAATAATTATCCCGAACCTCCCGAATGGAGAAACTGGTACGCTTCAGAAGGCTCTCACAGAAATACTGATGTCACAAAACAGTATAAAGAATACCTGCAAAAAATTGAAGAAAAAAAATCAAAGCTGAAAGCAGTTTCCTCCTCTATCAATATCGTAAACAACCGTGTTCTTGATGATACTGATGATGAAACGGATTTTGAAGAAGATGACTATTTTGATGCCAAGGAAATGTTTTTCAGATATAACGGTTCTCTTGCTGATATGTGTGCTGACGAAACAATGGAATCATATATCAGATTTGAAGTTCCAAAGGCTCTGGAGAAAAAATGGACTGATGAGCTTACTGAAATATGGCTTGAAAATATTTCACAAGCAAATGACTGCCTCAAATCCTCTGCCGAACTTATAAATGCAATTCACAGGGACAGTAATTTCCTGCTTATGAAAAAATTTGCCGTTGCATTTGAAAATTCATACTTTCTTATTGACAGCTATGAATTTCTTACAATATGTGAAATGGTGCTCGAAAAAATAAATTATGAAAAATACGGAAGAAAAAGAGAGTTTATATTTCTGCTCGATGAATTTGAAAACTTTATAGCTGAAACAGTTGAAAGAAAAAATATTAAATGCGTAAGAAATGATATCTCTGAAAATGAAATAAGAATAAGATTCGCTCTCATGCTGAAAAAAATTATGCAGTGGCAGACTGCTTGTAACCCGCTTTAATAATATTTCAAGGAACGGACAGTTAAAAACCGTTCCTTTGTTTTACTGCAATATCCAAAATACCCTGACAAATCAAAATTTGTCTGATAATTTTCTTAACTATTTTAAAAAATTCAAAGAATTAAAATAGATACTTGCAAAATAATCAGAAATATGGTATGATAAGAGTATATTGGATTATTATATCAGGAAGGAATAATAAGTATGCAAATTGAAAAAAATTTGAACAGTCCTGCCAGAAAAAGACTTGAACTCCTTTTCGATGATGGTTCTTTTACAGAAATCAATTCATTCACTATGGAAAAAGATAGTCTTGCAGGCGTTGTTTCAGCTTACGGATATGTAAATGGTACTCCTGTATATGCTTTTTCACAGGATAAGTCAGTAAACGGCGGTGCAGTCGGTTCTGCTCATGCCGCCAAAATTGCCAAGCTCTATTCACTCGCTGCAAAGACAGGTGCTCCTGTTGTAGGCATTCATGACTCAAACGGTGCATTTGTTGACGGCTCTGCTGATTCTCTCAATGCTTACAGCGAAATGATTTCCGCTTCATCTGTAATTTCAGGTGTTGTTCCACAGATTTCAGTTATAATGGGAACTTGTGCAGGAAGTGCTGCAATTCTTGCGTGTTCTTCAGATTTCGTTATCATGACCAAAGACAGCGAATTTTTCGTTGCTCCTCCTTTTGATACAAAGAAAAACGGCGTAGGCACTGCAAAAGCCTGTTCAAAAGCCGGTGTTGCCCATGCAGTGTGCGACAGCGATGAGGAAGCTATTAAAAAAGCTAAGGAAATACTTAACCTCATGCCTGCAAATAACCTTTCATCTGCTCCTATGTTTGAAGCCGGTGAAAATAATACTGTTCTTTCAGCCGGCGATATAAAATCAATCGTTGATTCTGTTGCCGATACTGATTCAGCTGTTGAACTCTGTGCTGATTTCGGAAAGGCATCTTACACTGCACTTGCTTCAGTTTCAGGTTCTTCAGTAGGAATTATCGCAACCAACAAGACTGATTCACGCCTTACAGCTGATGACTGCGACAAACTCGCAAGATTTATCAGAACCTGTGATGCTTTCTCACTTCCGATTATAACTTTTGTTGACACTGAAGGATTTGAAGCCGATTCAGAAGCTGAACTCGCCGGCAGTGTAAGAGATATGACAAAACTGGCTAACTGCTATGCCGAAGCTACAACAGTTAAAATTTCAGTCGTTACCGGAAAAGCTGTCGGTCCTGCATTCGTTGCTCTTGCAGGAAAAAATCTTAATACTGACTTTACTCTTGCGTGGGACGGCTCAGTAATTGCTCCGCTTTCACCTGTTACAGCCGTTGAATTTTTATGGCATGACAGACTTAAAGGTGCTGAAAACCTCAGTGCAAAAAGAAATGAACTCGCTCAGGAATTTTCAAATACAATTGCTTCAGCCGTTTCTGCTGCTGAAAGAAATGCAGTTGATGAAGTCATCGCTCCTGAGGATACAAGAAAGGTACTTGTTTCTGCCCTCGATATACTTTCAGGCAAGAGAGTTTCAAAACTCCCGAAGAAACACAGCAATATACCTTTCTGATTTTCAGTTCCTGTTATATATATGTATAAAAACTAATATTTGAATAGGTGGTTTAATTATGAAAAGATTTAATATTACAGTAAACGGTACTGCTTACGATGTTGCAGTTGAGGAAATAACAGACGGTTCTGCTCCTGCTCCTGTTGCCGCTGCTCCTGCTCCTGCAAAGAAAGCTGCTCCCGCTCCTGCTTCAGCTCCTGTTGCCGGTGCAGGTACAAAAGTTTCTGCTCCTATGCCGGGAACTATCCTTGATATAAAGGTTAAGGAAGGCGATACAGTAACAAAGGGACAGGCTATAATCGTTCTTGAAGCTATGAAAATGGAAAATGATATTGTTGCTCCTTGTGACGGCAAGATTACAAGTATTCTTGCCAAGAAAGGTGACTCTGTAAATTCATCTGATACTCTTGCAACAATTCAGTAATGAAAGGCGGTTTTTATAATTATGGCTAAGGTAAAAATCACAGAAACTGTACTCCGTGATGCTCATCAGTCCCTTATTGCTACTCGTATGCCTATCGATGATATGCTCCCGATACTTCCGCTTATGGACAAAGTAGGATATCATTCAGTAGAATGCTGGGGCGGTGCTACTTATGACTCATGTCTGAGATTCCTTGATGAAGACCCGTGGGAAAGACTCCGCACACTCAAGAAAAATCTGCCGAATACAAAGCTCCAGATGCTTTTCAGAGGTCAGAATATGCTCGGCTATCGTCATTATGCTGATGATGTAGTTGAGTATCTCGTACAGAAATCAATTGCAAACGGTATTGATATCATAAGAATTTTTGATGCCCTTAATGATATAAGAAACCTTGAAACTGCTATAAAGGCTGCTAAAAAGGAAAAGGCTCATACTCAGGTTGCTATCTCATATACTCTTGGTGAAGTTTTCACAACAGAGTATTATGTAAATTATGCAAAACAGATTGAAAGTGCCGGTGCAGATTCAATCTGTATCAAGGATATGGCAGCCCTGCTTACTCCATATGAAACTGAAAAACTTGTAAAGGCTCTCAAAAAAGCTGTTAAAATTCCGATTCAGCTTCATACCCACTATACATCAGGTCTTGCATCAATGTGCCTTCTCAAAGGTATTGAAGCAGGTGTTGATGTAATCGATACTGCAATGTCCCCTCTTGCACTCGGTACATCTCATGCACCGACTGAATCAATGGTTGCTGCACTCCAGAATACTGAATATGATACAGGTCTTGACCTCGTTCTGCTCACTGAAATAAGAGATTATTTCATGAAGCTCCGCAAGAAATATATTGACAGCGGTCTGCTTGACCCTAAAATGCTTGCGGTTGATGCTAACGCTCTTATCTATCAGGTTCCGGGCGGTATGCTCTCAAATCTCCTTTCACAGCTCAAGCAGGCAGGCAAGGAAGACCTCCTCACAGAAGTTCTCAAGGAAGTTCCAAGAGTAAGAAAAGATGCAGGCTATCCTCCGCTGGTTACTCCTTCATCTCAGATTGTCGGCACTCAGGCTGTATTCAACGTTCTTACAGGTGAACGCTATAAAACTGTTACAAAAGAATTCAAGGGCATTGTCAGAGGTGAATACGGAAAGACTCCTGTTAAGATTGACCCTGAATTCAGAAAGAAAATTATCGGCGATGCAGAACCTATTGACTGTCGTCCTGCTGACCTTCTCAAGCCTGAACTTGATAAGCTCCGTGAAGAATGTGCAGAATGGATGGAACAGGAAGAAGATGTTCTCAGCTACGCACAGTTCGGTCAGGTTGCCATAAAATTCTTTGAAAAAAGAAGAAATAAAAAATATGGCGTTGACGGTGTTCATGGTGATGCTTCCAAACAGGTTCACCCTGTCTAATCAGACTTAAAACTGAAAGTTCTTATATAAAAACATGGTGAACTTTTTCGGTTCATCATGTTTTATATTTACAGAAAGTATAATTTTTTATAATGAGGTGACACATGAAATGCCTATAAAAATTCCGTCCGATTTGCCTGCGTATAAAACGCTTGTAAATGAGAATATATTTGTAATGGCTGATGAGAGAGCACAGCATCAGGATATAAGACCGCTTAAAATTGTAATTCTCAATCTTATGCCAAAAAAAATTCAAACAGAAACTCAGATAATGAGATTGCTCAGCAATACTCCGCTTCAGGTTGATGTCGACCTTCTCCATGTTACATCTCATATTTCAAAAAATACACCTCTCAACCATATGAGCAATTTTTATACCAGCTTCAATGAAATAAAAAATAACAGGTATGACGGAATGATTATAACAGGTGCACCTGTTGAAAAGCTTGAATTTGAAGAAGTTGACTACTGGCAGGAATTGTGCAGTATTATGGAATGGTCAAAAACTCATGTTTTTTCAGTAATGCATATATGCTGGGGTGCTCAGGCAGGTCTTTACTATCATTTCCATATTCCAAAATATATCCTGACAAAGAAAATGTTCGGAATTTTTCCTCATAATATTGAACGCAAAAATTCCCAACTTCTCAAAGGCTTTGATGAAGGATTTCTTGTTCCTCATTCACGTCATACTGAAGTAAAACGTGAAGACATTGAAAAAATTTCACAACTTGAAATACTTGCATCATCAGAAATAGCAGGAATATACATAGTAGCGAATCGCAATGGCAGACAGTATTTTATAACCGGTCATGCAGAATACGACAGAGAAACAATTGCTGATGAATATTTCAGGGATATTTCAAAAGGAATTGACATTGATATTCCCTATAATTATTTTCCTGAAAACAATATCACAAAACCGCCTGTTTTCAAATGGGGCTGTCATGCAAACCTTATGTTTTCAAACTGGCTTAATTACTGCATATATCAGAGAACTCCCTATGACCTTGAAAAACTGGAATCTATGGATTTCCAGTCATCGGTTCAGTAATTTCAGAAAGAGAGGCTTTTATTATGTCTGACAATTATTCAAATCCTAACCCCTACCAGTATGGATTTGACAACAATATGGATACCAAAAATGAAAGAAAAGCCATGGCAATTGTAGGTCTTGTTCTTTCAATTATCGCATTTATCGGCATATGTTTCTGTATAGGTCTGCCATTCGGTATAGCAGGACTTATAATATGCATAATAGTTCTTGTAAAGGGAAAAGGCGGAAAAGGCATGGCAATTGCCGGAACTGTACTTTCAGGTCTTTCAGTTCTGATATCATCTGTTACAATTGCTATGTTTATACCTGTTTATCAGGATATGTCAAAGTTTGTCACAGAGATGCCTGAAGTAATTGAAGATTATCAGGAGGACGGCTCACTGCCTGACTATCTTGAAAAATATCGTGAGCAGTATCCGGAATACTTTGAAGCATTTATGGAAGGTATGATTGAAGAATATGAAAAAAACCCTGAAGCATATCAATCTGAACAAGAATAAATAAATTATTGATTATAAAAAAGGGAAATATTTAAATTTCCCTTTTTTTATACGCTGTTGAAAATTAATATTCCTTAATTTTGTCATAATACTGCTTAAAAGCATTATAGTAAATCTTTGCTTTTTCAGTGCCATATTCCTTTACTATTGCATTATTAAATCTTATTCTGTCATCAGTTGTATGAATAAATTCAACAATATTGCTGATAATCTCTCTGCATTCAGATTTAGGAATATTTATAATAAGTTCACTCATGATATTTTCATATTCATCTTCTGCAATTCCAAGACGCTGTGCCTCTGCAATATCTTCTTCAGTTATATGCTCCTCAACATCTGTACCAATTGCAATGGCTATTGACGGTTTGAGCACAACTGTTTTCTTTAAAACCTGCGAACAAAATTCTATTGCAGACAAATATCCTTTATCCTTGCTTATAATAAATATTTCATTTTCCTTATTCTGATGATTAGCAACCCAATATCCAAGATATGTAACGAGCTGAAAATCAAGAGCATTTTTATCCGACTGATTGAGCTTATACTTTTCCATTCTTATCTGTTTCTGTATAATCATATCATGTACCGCAAAACTTATTGTGCTTGCAGAATCACTGTAAAACAGCACTATTTTATCAGTTCTTTTAAGTTTATCAATCCCATTAAGTCCGAGAGAGTTTACATTTTCATAATCAACAAGAAATATTCTCACTATTCTTCACCTTTTTCTTTAATTTATTAATGAATAATTAAAACTAAAATAAAAATCAATACAGAATATTTAAAAGCATGATTATATTTTTGTTTTTTCATATGTCTATATCTCCATAGCTTTTTTAAGTTCCTGTTCTGCATTTTCGAGCATAAGAGGGCTTGGATTTTCTCCGCCAAGTATCCTTGCAATCTCATTTATACGGCTGTTGAAATCAAGCTGTGAAACCTCTGTGAATGTACGGTTATCTTCGGTTTTCTTTTCAATAAGCAGATGATTGTCTGCCATGACTGCAATCTGTGAAAGATGTGTGACACATATTACCTGACGTATTTTTCCTATATTTTTCAGCTTTATGCCTATTTTCTGTGCAGCACGTCCGCTTACTCCGGTATCTATTTCATCAAATATCAGTGTTGGTATCTCATCTTTTTCAGCCAGTGTACTTTTTATCGCAAGCATAATCCTTGAAAGTTCACCGCCTGATGCAATTGCTGATACCGGCTTTGGTTCTTCTCCCCTGTTTGCTGAAATCATAATTTCCATATTATCCATGCCGTTTATTGTAAGTTTACCTTTTTCATGATTTACTGTAAGCATCACATCAGGCATATTAAGAAATTTAAGTTCTTCAGTAACGGATTTTATAAATCTTTCAGCAGTTTTTTCCCTGAATAATGAAAGATTTTTTGCCTTTTCGGTAACAGCAGAAAGCAATTTATTTTTTTCAGCTGAAAGCCTTTCAATTTCTGCCGAATCTGTGCTGAAATTTCCGACTTCATTCCTTGCATCTTCATAAATTTTATATAAATCTTCAAGACCTGCATTGTATTTCTTTACTGCATGGCTGAGTTTATTTTTTCTGTCAGCAAGATATTCAAGCCTTGACCTGTCAAAATCAATGCTCTCTGACAGCTTTAAAAATTCATGGGAAATATCAGCAGTTTCAATTCTTAAAGATGACAGCCTTTCATAAAGGTTTGATATTTCCTTTGAATACTCCGATATTTCCGATATTTCATTCTCACAGTCCATAATCATTTCAACTGCGCTTCCTGAAAGAGTACCGCTTAAAACCATATATGCCCTATGAAGTGACTCTGAAATCTTTTCGCTGTTCTGAATCAGTTCAAGTTCACTGTCAATATTGCTGTCGGATTCAAGGTCAATATCAAGACTTCCTATTTCCTGTATTCTTTCATTTAAAATATCAAGTCTTTCACGTCTTGATTTTTCTGTTTTTTTAAGTTCTCCGAGTCTTCTTGCAGTAAGCTGAAGTCTGCGGAACGATTCCCTGTAGTCATCAAGAAGCTTGCCGCTTTCACCAAAACTGTCTATAATTTCAAGATGTTTTTCCGGTGAAAGAAGTATCTGATTGTCGTGCTGACCGTGAATATTAATAAGATACATTCCTGCTTCCCGAAGTGCTGATGCTGTAACGGTTCTTCCGTTCATTCTTGCGATACTTTTCCCGTCAGAATGAATTTCCCTTGTAACAAACAGTTCGTTATCCTCGGTTTCAATTCCATATCCTTCAAGGACTGTTCTGACACTGCTGCCTATATCTGAAAACAATGCTGTAATAACTGCTTTTTTACAGCCTGTGCGGATTATATCCTTTTTCACTCTCTGACCGAGAACCGCATTTATGCTGTTTATCAGAACGGATTTTCCTGCACCCGTTTCACCTGTAAATATATTAAGATTTTCACTAAAGCATATCTGTGCTTTCTGAATTACTGCTAAATTTTCAATATACAGTTCCCGTATCATTTTTCTACCTCCGCCCGAATATCAGCGTTTTAAGAGTTTCTGCAAACTGCACAGCATTTTTTTCCGTTCTTAAAAGTATAAAAACTGTATCATCACCTGCTATTGTTCCGACTACCTGTTCATATTTCATTGCATCAAGCGATGCACATACTGCCTGAGCCATTCCTGTATGGCATTTTATAACTGCAATGTTTCCTGCACAGTCAATCGATTTCACACTGCTTTCAAAAATCCCTTTAAGCTTTGACTTTCCGCTGTCATCTTCACTTTCGGGCAAAGAATAATGATAAAGCCCTTCACTGTTGATAATTTTTACAAGTTTAAGCTCTCTTATATCTCTTGAAACAGTTGCCTGAGTAACTTTAAAACCATATCTGTCAAGAACTGACATAAGTTCTTCCTGTGTATAAACATCGGCACTGCGTATTATTTCAAGTATTTTTCTATGCCTTTTTTCTTTCATACAACAGTCCCTCCGATATCCTTTTAATTTTTTATGGAATTAATAAGCTTTTTATTCAGTGAACTGAAAAATGTATTTTCATTCATATCAATAAGCTTTATTCTGTAATCTGATTTTTTAACCAAAACATACTGATTTTCACTCAGAAAAAAAGGTTCATTTCCATCAACTGAAATATAGACATCTTTCATGTTTCTGCTGTCACATTCAACCCTGACAACTCTGCTGTCTGAAAACAGCATCGGTCGTATAAAAAGCGAATGAGGGCATATAAGATTCATTTCAATACATTCCAGGTCAGGCTCTATAACAGGTCCTCCGGCTGAAAGAGCATATGCTGTTGAACCTGTTGGAGTACTGAATATTACTCCGTCTGCACGATAACTGCCTATCTTAAATTCATCTGCAAATATATCAAAGTCAAATATTTTTGAATATGTTCTGCTAATTGAAACATCATTAAGTGCTGAAGCTGAATATATCTCACTTCCATTTTTATCAATAACCTTTATATCAAGCATCATTCTTTCAGTTACTGTATATTTTCTGTCTTTCAGATTTTTAAGGCTTTTAAGCTGATTGGTTTCCAGTGATGCCATAAATCCGAGCGTTCCTGTATTTATTCCAAGAAGTTCCGCTCTGCACCCTGTCATATATCCTGCACATCTTAAAATTGTGCCGTCACCGCCCACAGCCATTATTATATCCATATCCCTGACAAGCTCATAAAAATCACCGAAATTAACCCATTTCTTATCGCTGAACTGCATTTCAAACTGCCTGTCAATATAAAGTTCCGCTTCATCTTTCAGAATGTCACATATTTCTCTTGCATAATGTACTGCATTTTTTTTCTGAAAATTCGGAAAAACTGCTGTTTTCAACATATTTAAACTCCCTGAAATATTAATGCATTGCCTGTGAAACAATTTTCTTTATATCAAACACAGTGTTTTCATCTGTACTTCTGTCGATATAAAGCAGATATTCAGTATTTCCGCTTCCGCCCTTTACAGGAGAAGGACACAAGCCTTTTATACAGAAACCATATTCCATACAGAATTTTATTATATCATCGATTACCGTTTCATGAACTGACAGAGATTTTACAATTCCATTCTTTCCGATATTGCTTCTGCCTGCCTCAAACTGTGGCTTTATCAAAAGAACACATTTCATGTTATTGTCCGTAAGTCTGTATATATGCGGAATTATAAGTTTCAAGGAAATAAATGATACATCTGCACATACAAACTGAGGAATTTTTTCAAATATCTCACTGCTGACATTTCTTATATCAGTTTTTTCCATATTAATAACTCTGCTGTCATTAACAAGCTTTTCGGCAAGCTGTCCATGCCCGACTTCAACCGCATATACACGTTCTGCACCTCTCTGAAGCATACAGTCTGTAAATCCTCCGGAAGATGCCCCTATATCGAGACATATTATTCCATCAAAATCCAGTCCGAAAACATCTGAT
The DNA here is from genome assembly GCA_964426275.1 of uncultured Ruminococcus sp. Taxonomy (GTDB): domain Bacteria; phylum Bacillota; class Clostridia; order Oscillospirales; family Ruminococcaceae; genus UBA5884. Next base: position 66,472 of record CAYRPZ010000001.1, read on the forward strand.
GCCCTTTCAAGTTTAAGACCGCCTCGCCCTGCATATTTAAGTTTTTCACCTGTAAATACTATTTCATCATCAGTACCTACATCTGCTGATGGTTTAAGGCATATCCTGCCGTTTATCTGTATTTCACCGCTTTTTATCTTTTCCTTGGCTCTTTCACGGCTTGGAAGTATTCCTCTTGAAACAATTTCCGCATCAAGTCTCATAAAATCCCCCGCAATGTTTCTGTACAACTTCAAACATTGAATTTTCATCAAGCCCTATTTTATAAAGACATGATTTTACTGACGCTGCTTTTATAAATCCGTCAGCACATACAGAATAGTATTCTCCTTTATATCCGCCTGCAAGAAGTCTGTATGCAATATGTTCAGCTATACCGCCAATTCTTTCACTTTCTTCAAAAAAGAATATATGCTTATATTTATTTATTCTTTCAATGAATTCTGATTCAATTGGAAATATTTTATTCATCTTTAACGCTGTACAGTTTATGCCTTTTGCATTGAAGCGGCGACAGACTCTGTAAACATCATCATATATGCGTCCATATGTGATTAACAGTATATCTTCCGCATCACTTTCATATGAAAATCTGTAATCGCTGTCAAAATCCACCTTATCAAATGATGAATTGTCACTTCCTCTTGGATAGCGTACACAGGCAATTCCTGTATTTTCATACAAAGCCTTTTTAAGACATACCTTTACTTCTTCATAACATGACGGTGAATATATTACTGTATTCGGAATTGTTGTAAGCATAGGAACATCAAATACACCCTGATGAGTTTCACCGTCCTCACCTACAACTCCGGCTCTGTCTATGCCAAGTACAATATGAACACCGCCTATTGCAGCATCATGCATAAGCTGGTCATATGCTCTTTGCAAAAATGTTGAATATACAGCAAATACAGGTATTTTTCCCATACTTGCAAGACCTGCCGAAAATGTTACAGCGTGCTGTTCTGCTATTCCCACATCAAAAAATCTTTCATGCAGTTCAAAACAGAAATACTGAAGTCCCGTTCCATATTTCATCGCAGCTGTTACAGCACATATTCTTTTGTCAGCTTTGGCAAGTTCAAGCAGTTCCTTACCGAATACTGACGAATATGAATTATCAGATGATACTTCCGGATTTCCTGTACTTATTTCAAACGGCGGTACTCCATGATATTCCCCAGGATTTTTTTCAGCCGGAACATATCCTTTTCCTTTTTTTGTATTAATATGGACGAATACAGGCTTTTTATAGCTCTTGGCAATCTGGAGAACTTCTTCAATGTCACTTATGCTGTGACCATCTACAGGCCCTAAATATATAAATCCCAGATTTTCAAACATTGTACTGTCCCTGACTATGACACCCTTTAACATATTTTTAACAGTTCTGAGAAATTTCATAACAGGTTTTCCGGCAAGAGGAATTTTTTCAATAGTTTCACCTACTGCAATTTTTATTTTTACATATTTTTTCTTATTTCTCTTACCACGGAGATATTTTGCAAATGCTCCCACATTTCTGGATATTGACATATCATTATGGTTTAAAATAACAATAAGATTTGTATGGCTCTGACCGCCGTTATTAAGCCCCTCATATGCCATACCGCCTGTAAATGCCCCGTCGCCTATTACGGCAACGGCATAATTATCATTTTTTCCTTCAATTTTCATGGCTTCTGCCATACCGCAGGCAAGTGATATTGATGTACTGCTGTGACCGCTTACAAATGAATCATGAACTGATTCTGACGGCTTTGGAAATCCTGATATACCGTTTTCCTGTCTTAGCGTATGAAACTTTTCAAGCCTTCCTGTAAGAATTTTATGTGTATATGCCTGATGCCCAACATCCCATACAATTTTATCATCAGGCGAATTAAAAACTCTGTGAAGTGCTAATGTAAGCTCAACGGTTCCAAGATTTGAGGCAAGATGGCCTCCTGTTTTTGATACAGTATTAATCAGTATTTCCCTTATTTCTTCACAAATTTCATCACATTCACTTAAACTCAGTTTTTTTAAATCCTCAGGCAGATTCATACTGTAAAGTCTGCTCTTTTTATTTTCTCTTTCCATAATTTTTAAACTTTCATCGGAAGTATGAAGGCTATTATGATACCAAGAATAAATCCACCACAGACTTCAATCGGTGTATGCCCGAGATACTCCTGAAGCTCCTTTGCTTTTTTTCCGTTTACCGGATTACTGAAAAGTTCAGGTATAGTCCTTTTCATATTGTTTATTTCTTTTGCATGTATTCCCGCAGCCCGTCTTACACCCATTGCATCATATATAACTATCGCTGAAAAAAGAAATGCAAGTGCAAAATCTGTGGAATCGGTTCCCTTTGTTCTTCCGACAGATATTACCGCCGCAACAACCATGGCTGTATGGGAACTTGGCATACCTCCTGCACCGATAAGCCTTTCTGCATTGAACTGACGACATTTTATAAAGTTTATAAGTGTTTTTATAATCTGTGCGGAACACCATGCAACTACACCTGCTGTGAGTGTATAATTATATCCCAATTCAAATTTCAACTCCTGTTTAATTTTTTCTTTCAAGAAGCATATATGTCAAATCTTTGAGAAAATCGCTGCCGCTGAAGTTATCAAGCGCCTTAAGTGCCTTGCCTGTAAGGATTTCAGCCTTTTCCATAGATTTTTCCACTCCAAGAAGTGTCACATATGTAGTCTTGTTCTGCTGTTCATCGCTTCCTGATGGTTTACCGAGAATTTCAGACGAACTTATAACATCAAGCACATCATCTTTAATCTGAAATGCAAGCCCCATACACTGTGCATATTCATCTGCATATTTTATTTTATCATATGCTCCTGCACTTATACAGCCCATACGGCAGGCAGACCTTAGCAATGCTCCTGTTTTTTTAGCATACATATTGTCAAGATTTTCAGTATCGACATCATCACGCTTTTCATTTTCAATATCTATTACCTGTCCGCCTATAACTCCTGAAGTTCCGAATGATGATGAAAGTTCTGAAATGAGCTTAATTCTCACATCGGCATCAAGCTCCTGTGCATCTGCAATTATCTCAAACGGCTTTATCATAAGTGCATCTCCGGCAAGTATTGCAGTTGCTTCATCATATGCCTTATGACATGATGGTTTTCCTCTGCGGAGGTCATCATTGTCCATTGCAGGCAAATCATCATGTATAAGCGATGAAGTATGAATCATTTCCACTGCACAGGCAGGTGCTTTTGCATTTTTGTAATCTTTTCCGCATACACGGCAGAATTCCAGCACAAGTACCGGTCTTATGCGTTTTCCTCCTGCTGAAAGAGAATAATTCATAGCATCAATCACATTACGCTGAGGTATGCAGTCATCTGTTACAGAATTGTATTTTTTCAGTTCTGATTCTGTAAACTCAATATATTCCTTTAATTTCCGTTTGTTAATATCCGTCATATTTTCACTCCTTCACTGTCATTATCAATGCCGGACTATTCAGAATCTGAAGACTTATTTTCTTCAGTTTGAATGCTCTTTGAATATGCTCCGAGAACACCGTTTACAAATGCGGTATCCTTTTCAAGTGAATATTTTTCCGAAAGATGAACTGCTTCGCTTATTGCAGCATTTACAGGTGTACGGTCATCATACATAATTTCATAAAATGCAATTCTGAGAATAGCAAGATTTATTTTCGCAATTCTTCCCAATGCTCTTTTTGGACTGAATTTCTGTATCATCTCATCAATTTCCTTTGAATGCAACAAAGTACCGTCAACCATTTCCCTTACTTTATTATTAAGCGTTATTTCATCAGCTTCTTCTGCAATTTCATAGAGTTCCTCAATAGTATCATCTCTTAGCAGACTTTCAAATACAATTTTAAATGCACAGTCACGAATATCCTGTCTTTTCATAAATCCTCCATAAACTATAAAACATAATCAGCAAACCACATTGCTTTCCTGCAACCTTTACAAAGCATACAGAATTTCGCTTCTGTATGCTTTGTTCTGTAAACAATATTTATTATACCACGTTTTTTTAAATAGTACAACTATTTAACCTCGAAAATTCTTATATTTTCTGTAGGAACAGTTACAACGCTGAGAAGTATATCCTTTATAGCTGCTGCCTGACCTGATTCAAGACCTTCTGTCTTTACAACAATTTTTGCACTGTCTTTTTCAAGATATACAACACAGTCTTCAAATCCCTGTGCTTTTATAAGGGATTCTATTTTTGTTTCATTCTCTGTAAAGTCTGAAAGCTGAACAGCTTCAAAAACCTTTGCCACTCTTTCATCTTCAGTTATATCTCCCCCGCCTATAACTGCCTGAAGCGTCTGTATTGCATTGTCACGTCCTGTTATCTTATCCATTCTTGCCTGTGCAAAGTAATCATCAGCTGAAATTGCATCAGCATCTGCAAGTGCCTCATCAGCTGAAACTCCGTTGTTTACAAATTTGCTGTCACCATAGTCTGCATCTGCTGTTTTTTCCTCTCCGTCAATACTCATTGAAATATTACCGCCGGATATTGATTCATTATCGGCAAGCGCATAATTTACATATACTGCAATTCCAAGCATCATTGTAAGACAGGCAAGTATTATCTGTTTTTTTCCTATAATAAGATTTGGCTTTTTCATAGCTGATTACTCCTTTTATAATATAAAATTGTATTCATATTACAGAAATTTATTTTATCCCTGCAACATAAATTTTTCCCGCCGGTATATCCAGTGCAGTAGATACTGCCAAATATACCTTTTCCGAAATACTGCTTTTATCTCCTCCCTCGCATACAATTACAACACCGCTTATCTGAGGAGTTATAATTTTTTTTACAAGTGCATTTTTATCGGAACTGCTTCCGCTGAAAACATACCTGTTTTCACTGCCTGAACTGCTTCTGTCACCGTCTTTCATTATATCCGAGCTTATTTCTTCAGCATATACATATTCCTCTGTACAGTTTACTGTCAGCATTATTTCAGCTTTCCCCACCCCGTCAATCTGCTGAAGTATATCTTTAAGACGCTTTTCTGTTTTCTGTGTATAATCCTGTGTACTGTATTCCATGTCAGACAAAACCTTTTCACTGCTGTCAGAAACCTCATTATTTTCAGGAAGAAACTCTGACAGCATTATAAGCAACATTCCGCATATTCCAAGAATAACTGCTGTCTTTATGTATTTGCTGTCTGAAAAAAATTTCTTGATTTTATCTGCAATACTATTCATAATTTTCCATATCCCATATCTCGCAATCTTCACTTATTTCTGACATTATCATTTCAGATGCTTTTTCAAACTCACTGCTTACAATTCCTGCTTTACTAATAGATATGCAATAGCTGTCAGAAATATCAATGCTTACCGATACTTTTTCACATGGTATATTTTTTGCTTCAAGCATTGAAATTATGGATTCTTCTATATTATGACAGATTGTTTTTTCAAGATATGCGTCATACATCTCCTCTCCTTCATATGAAAATTCATATCCTGCACTTCTGTATGAAATCCCATTGTCTGAAACTTTATCAGCAAATGACTTAAAAGGTGTTATAATGCTTATTACAAATACGAGCGATAATATAAAATTTATCTGCTTTGAAAATTTTTCATCGGGCATTATCATTTCACATACTGATATGCCTATTCCGCAAAAGCATGCTGTCATAATTATCCTGCTTACTGTATCCATTTTCTATACCGAACCCATTCCCACCATCATAACCACTGCTGTTGATATTATCATTATAACTGCAAAGCATACTGTAACACTGAATACCACTGACAAAACAGATGATATATTCATATAAAGCTTTGAAAGAGATTTTTCACCGAACATATCCGATATTATAAATGCTGATTTAACCGAAAGATAATAAAGAGCTGAATATACTGCTGCCGGCAATATTGTTATCAATATAGCTATTATTCCGAAACTTCCTGTACCGCTCCTTAAAAGTATCATACTGCTTTTTAATGTTGTGTATGCATCAGATACCGCACTTCCTACAACAGGCACAAAATTTGATACCATGTATTTTCCTGTCTTTACTGCAAGATTGTCAGCACTTGTTCCCACTATACTCTGAATGGATATAAGTCCTGTGAAAATCATCATTATAAATCCGAGAAACCGTGTTGTAAATTTTTGAAATCCGCTTATCAGTGCTGAAAGTGAAACTGCCGGACTTACTGCATCAACTATTGAAAGGGCTGTACACATACTAAGTACAGGTATAAGCACGCTGTCTGCAAGATGTATCGCAATTTGCGAAATTGTAAATATAAGCGTACTGTAACTCAGTGCTGAAGATACTCCACCTCCTGATGCTGTAATCCCTGAAAATACCGGCACAAATCCTGTCATAAATACTGCACCTGCCCTTATATTTTCAGCACAGTTATAAAAACATCTGCTTACCGGCTCGGATATAACTGATACAGATACGAGCACACATACCATGTTGAATACTTTTGATGACGAATTATTTCTGATTGTGCTTCCAAGACTTCCTGCAAGAGATGAAAGCATTGTCACTGCCGTAAGTGATGAAAATAATTTAAACGGAAGATATATATTTTCTTTTATTTCATCAAGTATTTCAGAAAATATATCCTCAATTCCAATATCAAGAATACTCTCAGGATTGTCCGCACTTATATTGTTTTCATCAAAAAAGCTCTCTGTATTCACGCTTAAATCATCATCAAGCATATCAACACCCGATTTATGAACTATATCAGAAAAAGTATCATTATACTCCTCCGCCGATACATTAATCTGTCCCATAATAACCATACAGAACACTATCACTATAAAAAGCATTATTTTTTTTATCATTTTTCTCAAACCTCAGAGCAGTCCGCTTACTATTGATACAAGTTCACTGAAAAGCGGTAAGGATATTGTAAGAATTAATATCTTTCCTGCCGTTTCAGCCGATGATGCCAATGCACTTTCTCCGCAGTCCCTGCATATATCCACTGCAAGCTGTGTTATATAGCTTATCCCCAAAGCCTTGAATATTATCTGTATATTCTCAGATTCAATCCCGCCTGCCTCAAATATGGAATTTAAAGATGACAATACAGGTGCTGCAAGTGAACATACAGTCAGCATTACTGCTGATATCCCTGCAACTGACAATGCAGCTGCCTGTTCTTTATTATATTTTTCTATTATTTTGCATAATACTGAAGCTGTTATGCAAAAACCTGCAACAGATACAATTTCTACCATAATCCGAACACATTCTTTACTGTTTCAAAAAGACTGCCTATCTGCTGTACTATCATCATAAGCACTACTGTAAGACCTGCAAGAACTGTCATCATTGCCTGTTCCTCACGTTCTGCCTTCTTCAGAACTATACTCAGCACTGCAACTATAATACCTGTTCCGGCTATTTTAAAAATTAAATCAATATCCATAAAACAAGCCTTTCCTTTTTTGCTAAAAAAGCATTATTCCTGCCATTGCTCCTGCCAGCACACCCATTGAACGATACATTCTTCCTTTCTGTTCATATTCTCTGACAGCATTTTTCAATACTCTTTCAAGCCGTTTTTTATGAAGTTCAAGAGCTGAAATCTGACCTTCTGTATCGCTTGTACCCAGCATATTCCCCATTGAAATCATTATATCCTTTTCCTCACAGTGAAGTATATCCGATTTTATAACTGCTTCAATCCACATATCATGTATATTATATCTTGTCTGTGACATTTTTATTATTTCCGCTATAAAGTCAAGATTTTTATAATTTGCATTATTATATATATGCTCAGTTATTTCCATTACAGTAAATGACTGAAACCGTATTTCAGAGGAAATTTCATCTGCAAGACTTATCAGCAATTCCACTGTTCTGACACGTTCTGACAGCTTTAAGGACATTACAGTACCCGTAAGCACTGATGCCGATGCTATCATCATTATTCCTGCCAGTTTTATTATCATAATCAGAAACCCTCATAACCGACTGAATTTTTCCGGTATTTTCCTTTGAACCAAGAAATACAATGTAGTCAAAAATTGCGTTTTCAAGCAGAATTTTTATATTTTTTCTACGGTAAAGTTCATCTGCATTTCCTGCATGGGCAGAAGCTATTATCTTTACTCCTGCATTAACACATGACAGAAGCTGTTTTACTTCTTCCTCACTGCCTATTTCATCGCATACTGCTATATCAGGTGACATAACCCTCAGTGCTGTCTGAAGTCCTTCAGCCTTTGGATATCCGTCAAATACATCACACATTATCCCGATATCATTCTGCGGTTCTCCATGATATACAGCTCCTATCTCTCCTCTTTCATCAATCACTGATACACAGTATCTGCTTGAAAGATTTCTGCATAAATCCCTTAGAACAGTAGTTTTTCCGCTTGAAGGCACTCCTGCTATAAGAACACTTTGCGGATATTCTGACAAAAGCTGTGAATATATTCTGTCCGAACAGCCTTTTATCTGTGATGCAATTCTGAAATTCACAGAACTTATATGCCTTACTGAAGATATTTTATTATCCTTAATAACAGCACTTCCTGCAATTCCTGCCCTGTGACCGCCTTTCACTGTAATGAATGACTGTGCAATTTCATTTTCATAGCTGTGAACCGAATAACTGCACAATGTCTGAAATGTATATTCAATATCACTCTGCTTTACCTTATATGCATCGGATATATAATCCGTAAGTCCTGAGCATAATGAAACATATCTTATTTTGCCGTATGATGAAACCGCAAGAGGTTTTCCGCATCTCAGGCGAATTTCATGAATATTCTGTATATTGCTGCCAATACTCCTTTCCAGAAGTTTCTTTATATCAGGTGAAAAATATCTCAGAATTTCATTCAGTTTGTCCATTTTTATCACTCCTTTCCGCTGTTTAATTAATTCTATGTCGGACAAATATAAAATATTACCTGCATTTTTATCACATACATATATAAATCATATCATCAGGTAATTGCATTTATAGTTCTATATATATCATTGTGCATTTTCAACATATTTATATCAGATATTTCTATAGTTTATTGTCAGAATAATTTTTTTGGCTATTGATTTTTTTATTTTATTATGATATAATCATTTTATCAGAAAAAGATAAAAGGATTTATATTTTTATAAAAACATCAGGGAGGCTAATTTTAAATGAACAGCAAAGACAACAATAAAAAAAATAAAGTCCAAGGCTTTACTCTTGTTGAAGTAATTGTTGCTCTTACAATCCTTGCCATAATCATGGCTATGTTCACACCATCTCTTACTTCATATCTTGACAAGGCTTATGAATCAAAAGCCACTGCTGAATGTAAATATGTAATAACTGCCACACAGAGTGAACTTATAACCCTTTATGCAAACGGTAACCTTTCACAATATATTGAAAGAGATGGTTTCACTGTCACAAGCAACACAATAAAGGAAATCAACAACAAGCTTTTCGACCAAATACAAGAACTCTCCGAAACTGAAGGCGAAATACAATGCATATGGATTGATGAATCTGATATGTCAGTTGTCGGTCTTGCATATCTTATTGCTGATGAAACTTATTATGTCATATATGCTCCTAAAACCGAAGAAAAAAATTATGTTTTTTCCGCTAAAAACGAATATAATGACTATAAAAGCCAGTTGCGCAAACTCAAGGATTCCAAATGGAAATAATTTTTTATATGCTTTTTCTTCCTTTCATTTTTACCATAATATATTTGAAAATTTCATTATATCTGACGGTATAATGAAATTTTTCTTTTATCAGCATAATACAGTTTTTTAACCGTTATCTGTTATGACAAAATACTTGTGCACTTAATATTAAAATATATATTAATAAAATATAGACTCAGGAGGTTTTATCAATGCCTGTAGAAATCAGATTTTCAGATAATGGAAATGATATCACCGCCCTTCTTTCAGGTGATATCGACCACCATTCCGCAAAGGATATGCGTGAGGAAATAGACAGGGTTATATGTGAGAAAATGCCTGCAAGCCTTATTCTTGACTTCAGCAGAGTTGTATTCATGGACAGTTCAGGAATTGGTCTTGTAATAGGAAGATTCAAAAATATGCAGGAGTTTAATGGAAATGTTATCGTTCAGAATCCGCCGTTCCATATAAGAAAAGTTATGAAACTGGCGGGAATTGATAAAATCGCCAGAATAACAAACAGTATGGAGTGAATGATTTGAAAATACTTAATGAAATGAAACTTAGCTTTTTAAGCAAGTCTGTAAATGAAAGCTTTGCACGTTCTGCTGTTTCCGCATTTATAGCACAGCTTGACCCGCCTGTAAATGAACTCGCTGATATCAAAACCGCTGTTTCGGAAGCTGTAACAAATTGTATTGTTCACGCTTACAGAAATTCACACGGCATAATTTATATGAATGTAAGAATACTGGAAGATAATGAAGTTTACATAAAAATTCATGACAATGGTGCAGGCATTGAAGATATTGAAAAAGCAAGAGAACCTCTTTTTACAACTCTCCCTTCAGAAGAACGTTCAGGTCTTGGATTTACTGTAATGGAAAGCTTTATGGACAAGGTTTATATCCGAAGTACCCTCGGAAAAGGAACTTCCGTTGTAATGCGTAAAAAAATTGTTTCAAGAGGTTTAAAGCATGAATAATGCAGGAACTTTATCCGCTGAAGATAATCTCGGTCTTGTTCATCTTTGTGCAAACCGTTTCAGAAACAGAGGCATTGAATATGAAGAACTTTATTCTGCCGGCTGTATAGGTCTTGTAAAGGCTGTAAAGGCTTTTGATGATACAAGAGGCGTCAAATTCTCAACATATGCCGTTCCTGTCATTCTCGGAGAAATAAAACGCCTTTTCCGTGACGGCGGAAGCATTAAGGTAAGCAGGAGCCTTAAGGAATTATCCCTTAAAATCAATCATGAACGTGAACGCTATATAAAAAAATATGGTCGTGAACCTGCTGTAAGCGAACTTGCACAGCTTACAGATTCAGATGAAAATTCAGTTGCTGAGGCAATATCAGTAAGCATACCGCCTGTATCGCTTACCGAAAGCAATGAGGACGGTGACTGTCAGATTGATGTGCCTGTAGAATCCCCAGATATCGAAATAGGCGATATTCTCTCACTCCGTCAGATTTTAAATACTCTTGATGAATGTGACAGAAAACTTATATATCTAAGATACTATAAGGGATTAACGCAAATTCAGACTGCACAAATTCTTTCAATGACTCAGGTTCAGGTTTCACGAAAAGAAAAGAAAATTCTTCTTTTCATGCGTGAAAAACTGCTTGAATAAATATGAAAATCAGACTGTATCGGAAAATTTTAATCCGATACAGCCATATTTTGAATAAAAAAATGAAAAAAAGGTGATTTTATAATGATTAATGACAGATTAAAAAAACAGATAGAATTTATGGTTGAAATCGATAAAATGAAAAATATTTACAGGCAGACATATGTTCTCGGTGAGGACAGGCGTGAGAATGATGCAGAGCATAGCTGGCATATCGCTGTAATGGCATTTCTTCTCGCTGAACATTCAAATGCTGAAATTGATGTGCTTAAAACTATCAAAATGGTGCTTATACATGATATAGTTGAAGTTGATGCAGGTGATACATACTGCTATGATAAGGTCGGATATATGGATAAGGCTGAACGTGAAGAAAAAGCCGCTCAGAGAATTTTCGGTATTCTCCCTGATGACCAAAGAGATGAAATGTATACTTTATGGCGTGAATTTGAGAATATGAAAACTCCTGAATCCAAATTTGCAGCAGTTCTCGACAGAGTACAGCCTCTTACTCTCAATTACAGAAAAGGCGGTATTTCATGGAAAGAACATAATGTAAAAAAAGAAATGGTTATCGGCAGAACTGAATGTACTGCCGACGGTTCGGAAGAAATATACAAATATATAACCGAATTGCTTGATGATGCTGAATTGAAAGGAATGTTTGAATAAAAAATAACACAACATCTTGATAAATGATTACAAATATATTATAATTAAATTGTTGGTGATGACAATTTCTGAACACCATATTTCCATGAGAAATCAGAAACTAAAATTTCTATATCAGGGATTTGAAAAAATATGATATATTTCATCTTGGAAAGTATGATTTTCATGACAGATACTACAGATATTTAGGCTATAATAAAAATTCAATGTTTATATATTCAAGCGGTCAGGTATTTGATTAAAAGATTTAACTAAACATTATTGACTTTTCACAATTTGTATGATATCATTAAACTGTACTTATTTATAAGAAATATTTTTTCTGCGGGGATTTAAATCCTCGTTTTTATTTGAACTGAAGAAAGGACAATTTAATGCTTTTTAGTGAATTGAATTTATCAGAGGAAGTTTTAAAGGCTATAGATGAACTCGGATTTCAGGAAGCAACTGAAATTCAGGCTCAGAGTATTCCTCTTTTATTGAAAGGTCATGACGTTATAGGACGTTCCAATACAGGAACAGGAAAAACTGCCGCATTCGGAATACCCGCAATAGAACGCATATCCAAAGAGGAAAAAAACGGTGTTGAAGTGCTTATACTCTGCCCGACAAGAGAACTCGCCATGCAGGCTTGTGATGAAATCAGCAAATTTTCAAAATATATGAAATGGGTAAAACCATGTGCTGTATACGGCGGTGCAAGTATGGAAAAACAAATCCATGCTCTTAAAAGAGGTGCAAACATAGTTGTCGGTACTCCGGGACGTGTTATGGACCACATGAAAAGACGTACTCTCAAGCTTCAGAACCTTAAAACAATTATTCTCGATGAAGCTGATGAAATGCTTAATATGGGATTTCGTGAGGATATTGAAAATATACTCAATGATATACCGTCAGACCGTCAGACCGTTCTTTTCTCTGCAACCATGCCGCCTGCAATTATGGCTATCACTGACCAGTATCAGACAAATCCTGAACTCGTTAAAATTGCAAACAAACAGAAAACCGTTGATACTATAGAACAATACTGGTTTGAAGTTGCCATGGGAAGAAAAACTGATGCTCTCCGCCTTTTACTGCTTGCATATGAACCAAAAGCCTCAATGGTATTCTGCAATACAAAAAAGATGGTTGATGAACTTACTGAAACATTATGTGCAAAAGGTTTCAAGGCAGGCGGACTGCACGGTGATATGAAACAGGCACAGCGTACTCAGGTTATGGACAGATTCAAAAGCGGTAAAATATCAGTCCTTATTGCAACAGATGTTGCTGCAAGAGGTATTGATGTAAGCGGAATTGATGTTGTATTCAATTATGATTTGCCTCAGGACAATGAATATTATATTCACCGTATCGGCAGAACAGGACGTGCAGGAAAATCAGGCGTTGCATACACCCTTATAAGCGGAAGAAAGCAAGTCTATGAAATGAAAGCAATTGCCCGCTATGTAAAAGCTGATATCATACAGAAAGATTTGCCGACAAGAGCAGATATTATAAAAGCAAAGCTTAACAGTATAAGCGAAAAAATTGAAACATATACAAAGCAGGAAACATCTTCAGAGACCAAACAGATAATGTCAGCACTCGAAGAAAAAGGTATAGCTGCACAGCAGATTGCAGAGGCTCTTATTAACAGACGTATTCTCAAATCTCTTAAAGCAATTCCGGAGTTTGATATGCCTGTACCAATAAAACGTGACAGAAACAACGGAAAACCTGTTAAAACAGTTAAAGTTGATATATCAGTCGGTCGTATGCACAGAATTGCTCCTAATTTCATTTTAGGTGCATTAGTTGATGCAACAGGAATGTCAGGAAAAAGTTTCGGAAAAATTGATATATTTGATAAGCATACAACAGTTGAAGTTCCTGATACTGATAAGGATTTTGTAATAGAATCCATGAATAACGGCAAAATAAACGGAAATAAAGTTACAGTAAAACTTTATGAAGGAAAAGAGCGTTCTTCATCAAGAAAAGGCAGCAGTAATGCATATTACGGAAACAGCAGAAACAGAAAAAATGATTTGGAAAGAAAATCATATAACAGAAATTTCAGTCATGGAAAGAAAAAATCAAATGGCGGCTGGAAATAGGCAGGTGTTTTAATTATGGCTGCAAATAAAAAAAGAAAAAAGAAAAATAATAACAGCAGAAATAATTATAATCATTCTGCTGTAAAAAAGGCTGAAATTCAGGAAGTTCCTGAAGATAAAAGAAAAATATTTTTAAGAATAATTGTACTCATTGTTGCTACAGCTATGATAATAGGAATTATAGTAATTCCTTTCATGAAATTGTACAGATAAATTCTGATAAAAAAATACTCCTTCTTTTAATTAAATAAGAAAGAGTATTTTTTTTATTATGTAAATGCATCAAAAGTATCGCCTGCAACATCAATTGCACGATTTCTTCGGTTGCTCTTAACAATATATTTGGAAAGTGAATTTGCAAACTGATTAATAGGCATCGTCTGAATCCATACATGACCAGGGCCTGTAATTCTTGTATTGAAAAGTCCCTCACCGCCAAAGAGAGCATTTCCTATACCCTTTACAGACTCAATATTGATGGAAACAGTTTCATCAGCTGCTGCAAGATAACCGGTATCAACAAGCATTGACTGATTAGGTGAAAGGTCATATTCAATGATGCTTCCATTAATTTCAAGGAAAAGCATACCATTGCCGGTGAATTTCTGCATTACAAATCCTTCACCGCCAAAAAATCCTGAACTGAACTTTTTCTGAATAAATATGCTGAAATTAACTCCAAGTTCTGATGCAAGGAAAGCTGTTTTCTGAGCAATAATGCTTCTTGTCGATGAAATCTGTATCGGAAGAATGGTTCCGGGAAATGATGATGAGTATGCAATCATACCAGCACCGCCTTCAGCAGTATAAATATTCTGGAAAACAGATTCTCCTGTAACTGCTCTTGAAAAAAACTTGCCTATAGTTCCTCCTGCATTGGTTGTCATTTGCATATTAGGACTCATCCATGACATAGCTCCCTGTTGATTAGCAATTGATTCGCCTGCATCAAGATTGCAGATTAAAACAGGGAAATTATCGCCTTTGATTTCAAATTTCATATTTTATATCCTCCTAAATAAATAATATAATTTCATTATACTTAAATTATCTGTTATTGTCAATTTCTTGTAAGAAATTTCTTGAAAAATCGACAGAGGGGTAATGAAATTTTAATCGATAGTTTACTGTCTGAAAATATAAAAACATTGACAATAAAAAAATTCTTAAAGAATAAATCTTTAAGAATTAACAAGGGTGGATAATGGGATTCGAACCCATGGTCTTCAGTGCCACAAACTGACGCGTTAACCAACTACGCTATACCCACCATATAAAACGCGCCTTACTGGACTCGAACCAGTGGCTTACTGCTTAGAAGGCAGTTACTCTATCCAGCTGAGTTAAAGGCGCATATAAAGCAGGTGATGGGAATCGAACCCACGTAGCTAGCTTGGAAGGCTAGAATTCTACCATTGAACTACACCTGCATTTTATTACCGCATTTCTTTAAACTTTGTTTCTCTGTCCTGCGACTTTATTATTATAGCATATACATATATATTTGTCAAGTATTTTTTTAAAAATTTTAAAAAAAATTTTTTTGATGAGAAAATCCCCTTTAATAGAGGAATTTTCTCATTCCATAGCAGTTTTTTACATTATATCACAAGTCCGCCGTTTACAGATATAACCTGCCCTGTTATAAAATCCGCTTTATGAGATGCAAGAAAACTTACTGCATCTGCTATATTCTGCGGAACACCAAGAACCTGCAAAGGAGTTTCGTCTTTCAGTTCCTTCAAGTCCTGCTCTGTAAGATTTGAGGTCATATCAGTAAGTATCATTCCGGGGGATACACAGTTTACCTGTATTCCTGACATTCCGACTTCCTTTGCAAGTGCCTTTGTAAAGCCTATAACAGCTGATTTGGTCATTGAATAATGCACTTCACATGAGGCACCTGCTTCTCCCCACATCGAGGCAGTATTAATTATCCTGCCATATTTTCTTTTTATCATATATTTAAGAGCTTCTCTTGAACAGTTCATCGTTCCAATTATATTTATTCCGATAATTCTTTTTTCATCTTCCTCTGAAATATCTGTAAAAAGTCCGCATAATGATATTCCTGCATTATTTACAAGCAAGTCAATATGCCCATATTTTTTGTATATTGCATCAAACATTTCTTCAGTTTGCTTCCGGTCGGAAACATCTGCCCTGTATGCCATTCCGCCGATTTCTTCTGCAATTTTTTCTGCCTTTTCAATATTATTGGCACAATTCACAATCACAGTATAACCATCAGCAGCAAGCGTCTTTGCTATCGCTTCTCCAATTCCTCTTGATGCACCTGTAACAACTGCTGTCTTCAACATCTTATATATATATAAATCCTTTCCTAACAGCCTGAACCTTACTGTAAGGTTATTGACTATTATTTTTTCATTTTAAATGAATGAGGCATAAGCTCCTCAAGAGTGTATACTCTTATCTTTTTTCCCTCTCTAAGAACAATTTTCAAATTTCTGTCGCAAAATTCAGACAGCACCTGTCTGCATGAACCGCATGGAAAACATTCCTTTGATGTATCTTCTGTTCCGCCTACTATTGCTATCATTGAAAATTCTGTCACCCCTTCAGATATTGCCTTATATATTGCAGTCCTTTCAGCACACATACAAAGAGGATATGAGGCATTCTCAATATTACAGCCCACATATATATCCCCTTTTTCAGACATAAGTGCTGCACCCACTCTGAAGCCTGAATATGGTGCATAAGCATTTTTTCTTGCCTGTTCAGCACATTCAAGCATCATATCATATATAAGCGGAAGTTCCATAATATAGTCATCCATAACATATCCTCCGCCTATTTCAGTAACTTTTGTCTTTTCAATTTCAAATCCAAGTTTTTTATATATATCAATTGCAACAGTATTATTTCTGTTTACTGTAAGCCATATTTTATCAAGCTTTTCCTGATGACACATATTTTTTATGAAATCAACAGCCTTTCTTGAAATTCCTCTGCCACGCATATCCTTTCTTATGTAAAGCTTGCTTAAAAACATTGAGCCGTTCTGTGAGCGTACAGCAGTATATCCGATATTATCGCTTCCGGAAGTCATTATAAAATACTTATAGCCTTCTTTTTCAATCTGATTTTTTATAGCTGAAAATGACTGAAAATGTTTAAGCATATAGTCAACCTGTCCTGCCCCGATTATAGGAATGAAATGTTCTCTCCATATCTCACCTGCAAGCCTGCATACATCATTTATTAATGATATTGAGTCAACAGGTATAAATTCAACTTCTGTATTCATAATTAAAAATCTCCTTTTTTATGAAATTTTATTTTCTGACGGACATTATAATTAATGCCCGTCAATTGTTTTAACTAACCTTTATAATTTTCAAGTGCATTATCAATTTTTTCCCTGTCAAATCCGATAATTGTCTGTTCTCCAATCAGAGTTACAGGAATTGAACTCTGATTTGTAAGGCGTATAAGCTCATAGGCATTATCTTCTGACTCATCAACATCAATAGTTTCATAACTGATATTTCTGCTGTCAAGATATTTCTTAAGCTTTATACAGTATCCGCAGTTATCAGATGAATATACTTTTATCATAATAAAAGCGACCTCCGATTTAACAATTAAATATTGCAGTCTGACTGCATTATCATTATTAACATTCTCAGAGAATATAATACATGGTATTTTTCACTTTAAGATTAGATTTATACAGTATATGCCTGCTGTCTTACATTTCATTTGATTTAATTAAATTCACAGATATTTTCTGAAAATTTCAGCAGGTACTAAACAAGATTATTATATCATCGTGACATCCTCCCC
>CAYRPZ010000002.1:0-60368 GCA_964426275.1 uncultured Ruminococcus sp.
TGATATTTTTCAATTACCTGTGATAAGCTAAGTTCCTTATCACGCCAGTTTGTATTACTCATTTTAAAATTTCCTCCTTAAAATCTTATATTGTATACTCGATTTCAGGTATTTCAACTTTGAAAAATTTCTCAAATACCCGTTTTTTGTAATAAGCAAAATCCGAATTGTTTCTATCTCTTGGCCGGGGAAGTCTGACTTCGATTACCTCTTCAACGATGCCGGGTTTCGGGGACATTACAACAATTTTATCCCCGAGAAAAACCGCCTCCTCTATGTCATGGGTTACGAGGAACATTGTAGTTCTCTGTTCCTGCCATATCCTTGCAATTTCTGTCTGCATATTTATTTTTGTGAAAGCGTCAAGTGCGCCGAATGGTTCATCAAGCAGGAGAATTTTAGGATTGTTGATAAGACTTCTTGCAATGCTTACTCTCTGTTGCATACCGCCTGAAAGCTGTGAGGGCAGAGCCTTTTCAAAGCCTTTCAGACCCACAAAATCAATGTGCTGCTGAATTTGTTCCTTTTGTTCCTCTTTGGATAATTTGCCCTCAATACCGAACGCAATATTTTTCTCAACGCTTTTCCATGGGAACAATCTTGACTCCTGAAATATAACTCCGATTTGCTTTTGATATTCTTTTGAGAATGGCTTGCCGTCATAGAGAATTTCGCCGTCCGTTACCGTGTCAAGCCCTGATATTATTCTCAGCAAGGTACTTTTACCGCAGCCCGAAGGCCCTACAATGCTGACAAATTCGCCGTCCTTTATGTCTAAATTTATGTCACGGAGAACCTCAACCGTGTCCGAACCGATTCGGAAAACTTTTTTTACATTTTTGATTTGAAGTGACATTCAACCACCTACTTTCCTGCCGTGTTAGTCCAGTAAACAGCTTTTTTCTGTATTAACTGGAACAGAATATCAATGGCAAGTCCGATAACGCCGATGGAGATAATTCCTACGAAAAGCTCGGCAGGCTTTGACATCTGCCTTGCGAACATGATAAGGTAACCAACGCCCTTGTCCGCCGCAATCATTTCCGCTGCTACTACGCAGCTCCATGCTGTGCTTATACTAAGACGAAGTCCGGTAAACAGTGACGGTATCGTTGAGGGAATGATAATGTCCTTTAAAATCACAAGCTTGCTCTTGCCGAACACCTGTGCCACTTCGATTAGTTTTGGGTCGGTACTCTGTACACCTGCAATGGTGTTAAGCAGTACAGGCCAGAATGCTCCAACGGTAACAAGTGCAATTTTGGATTCTTCGCCGATACCAAGCCACATGATGAACAGTGGTATCATCGCAATTGGCGGAATGGGGCGAAGTACTCCAATCAAAGCCGTAAAAAGCTGATTCAATCTGAAATACAGTCCGATGAAAAGTCCGAGAACAATTCCTAATCCCGCACCTAAGGCAAATCCCCGAAGAACTCTTCCGAAGCTTGCTGAAATATGCTGCCAAAGGCTTCCGTTCTCTATCATATTTTCAAATGACTCGCCAACCTTTTGCGGTGCAGGAATAATAGATTTATTGACAGTACCGCTTGAAGTGCTTACGTACCATAAAATAATTATCACAATCGGCAGTATCAATGACAGCAGAACTGTTGCGGTTTTACCGTCTAAAATACTGTTGTTCTTTTTCATTTTACTTATCCTTTGCTATTTTGTCGAGATGCTGATAAAGAGGGTGTCTTTCTCTCTGCTGTTTAAGTCTTACGGGGTAGGTTTCTTCACGAACGATTTCGGGTCTGATGAAGTAAACTGCTGCCAAATCATTTTCGGGGTTGAGATTTTCAGCCTCTACATAAAACTTTTCATACTCCTTGCCCGAAATCAGCGTTCTGTATGGAGTTCCCTTAATCTGAAAACTTCTGCCGTCCTTTGCAATTACAAGAACGGAAACCTGTCTGTCGAACCACAGGCTGTGGGTAACGTTTCTGCCTGTTATAGTTTTTTCAAGGAGTTCCCAATAAACCACATCGCCCTCGTCATTAACTGAAAGAGAACCCTTTGCCACAACGTGGGGAACACCGTGTTCGTCTGAAGTTGCCAGCACCTTAATGCTGTCCTTGTCTGCGAAAATCTCTCTGATTTCCTGTGAAATTTCTGTTGCCATCTTAATTACCTGCCTTTACTTTGTCAATAAATGTTGTATTGATATGTTCGGATTCAAGATTGGTGATTTCACCCTCAAGAATCTCGTTGTTAATCAGGAACTGCTCGGTTTTCTTAAGCTCATTGAGGTCATTGTCCGTGAACTCAACGTCAGTGTGAATCTGCGGATAAAGCTCGTTTAAGTCATCGATGTTCCAGCCCGTGCCCTCTGAAATCAGCTCATATGTCTTGTCGGGGTTATCCTTTATGTACTGTGCACCTTCAACGGAAGCCTGAACAAGCTTTTCGGTAATGTCAGGATACTGATTAATAAAGGAATTTGCTGCTATGACATATGTACTTGACGGATTTCCTGTTGCGTCACCAATCTTTTTCAGTGTACCGTCCTTAATGCTGCCGTTAATGTCGAATATATAACCGATATATGCATCAACATCGCCTCTTGTAATGGCTGCTACAACATCGCCTGCTGTTGAGAAGTTTACAAGCTCAACATCATTTGCGTCAATGTTATTGTCTTTAAGAACTCCAATCAGCGACTTGTGGGTGATTGTTCCAACCGCAACAGCGATTTTCTTGCCTTTCAAGTCTGTTACCGAGTTAAGGTCGGAATTGCTGTCTGCTACAATTGCAATTGTTTCATCCTGACTGCTGACTTTAGTGAGAATTGAAATATCAACTCCGTTCTGAATACCTGTCAGAATTGGCTGGTCGCCGATACCCCAGATTACGTCAAGGGAGCCTGCCGTAAGAGCCTCATTTGCTTCCGGCCCTGTGGTAAAGGAGGTTGTAAGTTCGAGTTCTACGTCCTCGTCCTTGAAAATTTCGTCCCAGATGCCTAATTCCTTAGCGACTATAATCGGATAATTCCATGCACAAGTGCCGAATGTTCCTATTCTTACAACCACCTTGTCATCTGATTTTGTATTGGCTGTTTCGCTGCTGTTGTCGTTTTTCGAGCAGCCTGTCAGAATACCCATTGCCATTACTGCTGCTGTAGCCGTGCAGATTGTTTTTCGGATAAATTTCCCAAGTTTCATTTTACATTCCTCCAGAATAATTTTTTTGAATCTTTCACCTGCAATCACATAATTCCTATGTGCTTTGTAGGTGATTTGTTCTTACAAGTTATATTATATGCTAAGGATACGCTTTCGTCAACGATAAAATGTGATAACGTTGTCATTTGTCATATGTTTTTAGGAATAAATCGTTAAGAAACATGGATTTAATCAGACTTTTTGACAAAAAATTTACATCAAATCATGAAAATATGATAACGTTGTCAGACTTGTTTATGCAGATATTTCGGGCATTTTAGCCAATGCGTAAAAAGCAAAAATGAAATTCAAGTAAGAAAATACACGATTTTTCAGATAACGTTGTCACGCATAACAAAATAAACGGTCTGTTCATTATGAAAGCGTCAGAAATATCTTAATGTACCGTGAATATTCCAGTTCAGTTATCGCTTTAAGCAGTTTGTCAATTGACGTCTTGGAGTGCGAATTGTATAATTCATTGAGTAAATTTTTCATTTTATATTCTCCATATTGAAAAATTATACAAGGGTATGTCGTGCAGTTCAATTGCAAAACAGGAAATTCTGTGTTATAATGTACAATATAGTGAAATAACAAAAGGCGGAATTTATTTTGACGTTAAAACAGCTGAGATACATCATAGTCACATCACAACAGGGTTCTTTAAGTAAGGCAGCAGAAGAACTTTTCATCTCACAGCCAAGTCTGACAAATGCAATCAAAGAACTTGAAAAAGAAATAAATGTGACGATTTTTGACCGTACCAACAAGGGAATTTCTGTTTCAAAAGAGGGAGAAACTTTTTTGGGTTATGCCCGTCAGGTACTCGAACAAGTAAGTTTGCTTGAAGAAAAATACTGTGGTAAGAAAAGTGAAAAGCACCGGTTTTGTGTGTCAACGCAGCATTATTCCTTTGCTGTGAATGCCTTTGTGGATTTGATTAAAGAATTCGGCGGAGATGAGTATGATTTCAGCCTGCGAGAAACACAAACCTATGAAATCATCGAAGACGTTGCACATATGAAAAGTGAAATCGGCATACTTTTTCTCAATGATTTCAACGAAACTGTTCTGCATAAGATGATAAAACACAATGACCTGATTTTTACGGAATTATTTATCGCAAAACCGCACGTTTTTATTTCCGCACAAAATCCGCTGTCAAATTGTGATTTCGTGTCGATGGAGGATTTAGAACCATATCCATATCTGTCATTTGAGCAAGGGGAATACAATTCCTTTTACTATTCGGAGGAGATTTTTAGTACCGTTGACCGCAGGAAAAATATTCGTGTCCGTGACCGTGCAACACTTTTCAATCTGCTGATTGGACTGAACGGATATACATTTTGCAGCGGTATTATTGATGAAAAGTTGAACGGTAAGGATATTGTCGCAGTTCCGCTTGCTGCTGAGTGTGATATGCATATTGGATATCTTTCAAACAGAAAAGCGATACCAAGCCGTCTGGCAAGTTTTTATGTAGATTCGTTGAAAAAATATATCAATCAATAATCATTCTGACAGCGGTTTGATATAGTTTAAATCTATATCAAACCGCTGTTTTTTTGTATTTTACAAATTTAATTGGGTGTAGTATAATTATTGCTGTTGGATTTTGCAATTGTTTTGAGTAAAACACGATTATTGAGCAATCACAGCAGAAAGAGGAAATTATTATGAAAACATCAATTATAGGATACCCAAGAATCGGTTCTTTGAGAGAACTGAAATTTGCAGGTGAAAAATATTTCAGAGGGGAAATTTCCGCAGAGCAGCTTCAGAAAGTTGGAAAACAGCTTCGTCTGAATCATCTGAAAAAGCAGTCAGACAGCGGGCTTGACTTTATCCCGTCAAATGATTTTTCATTCTATGACGGAATGCTGGATACAGCGGTTTTGCTGAACATCATTCCTGAAAGATACAGAAATCTTGATTTATCTGCACTTGATACCTACTTTGCAATGGCGAGAGGATATCAGGGTGAGAATGGCGATGTCAAGGCACTTGCTATGAAAAAGTGGTTTAATACCAATTACCACTATATGGTTTCAGAGATTGACGATGATACAAAGGTTGAACTGGCAGATGACAAGCCTTTTGAGTTGTTCTGTGAAGCATTGGAGAACGGTGTAAAAACAAAGCCTGTAATTATCGGTGCTTATACATTTTTAAAGCTTGCAAAGTATACAGGCAAGAAAACTGCCGAAGATTTTGCAGAGGACATTGCAAAGGCTTACTGCGATATTTTATCAGAATTCGGTAAACTTGGTGCGGAGTGGATTCAGATTGATGAGCCTTGTCTTGTTATGGATATGAGCACCGAGGACAAGTCACTGTTTGTAAAGCTTTATGAAAAAATTCTTGCAGAAAAGAACAGTGTCAAAGTGATTTTGCAAACTTATTTCGGAGATGTACGTGACTGTTACAATGAGATTTGCAGTCTTGATTTTGACGGTATCGGACTTGATTTTGCAGAGGGAAAGCAGAGTCTTGCACTTGTGAAATCAAATGGTTTTCCAAAAGATAAAATACTCTTTACTGGTGTTGTGAACGGTAAAAACATCTGGAGAAATCATTACAGCAATACGCTGCAAATCGTTTCGCAGCTGAAAAATCATTGTGCGAAAATTGTGCTGAATACCTCCTGTTCTCTGCTGCACGTTCCGTACACGCTGGAAAATGAAAAAAAACTTTCCGACAGCTATAAAAAGCACTTTGCATATGCGGAAGAAAAGCTTGCAGAACTTGCGGATTTAAAGAAAATCATTTCCGCAGAAAATCCGCTTGAAACATTGGAATATCAGCAAAATTCACTTCTTTTCAAAGAAGTACGCAGCGGTGCAAATGCAGAAGTTCAGCAGAATGTACAGTTTCTTACAGACAAAGATTTTTTGCGTATTCCTGCATTTGCAGAGCGTGAAAAAATTCAGAAAGAGCGTTTCAGACTTCCGCTTTTTCCGACAACTACAATAGGTTCATTTCCTCAGACAGCTGAAGTCAGAGCAAAACGTTCGGCATTCCGCAAGGGAGATATTACCGAAAGTGAGTATGTGGATTATATAAAATCTCAAATTACATCATGTGTAAAATGGCAGGAGAAAATTGGTCTTGACGTACTGGTGCATGGTGAATTTGAACGCAACGATATGGTAGAGTATTTTGGGGAATGTCTTGACGGATATATTTTTACAGAAAAGGCATGGGTGCAGTCTTATGGTACACGCTGTGTGAAGCCGCCTATTATCTGGGGAGATATTTCCCGTGCAAAGCCTATGACGGTAAAATGGTCTGTTTATGCACAGAGTCTGACGGATAAACCGATGAAAGGTATGCTGACCGGTCCTGTTACCATTCTCAACTGGTCGTTTCCTCGTGAAGATATTTCACTGAAAGAGAGTGCATATCAGATTGCACTTGCTATCCGTGAGGAAGTACTGGACCTTGAAAGGAACGGCATTCGCATCATTCAGGTAGATGAAGCGGCACTCCGTGAAAAGCTTCCGCTGAGAAAGTCCGATTGGAAAAGCGATTATCTTGACTGGGCAATACCTGCATTCAGACTTGTTCACAGCAAAGTTAAGCCGGAAACACAGATTCATACCCATATGTGCTACAGTGAATTTGCTGATATCATCAGAGAAATTGATGATATGGATGCCGATGTTATCACATTTGAAGCGAGTCGCTCTGACCTGAAAATTCTTGATGTACTGAAAGAAAATCATTTCCGTACCGAAGTAGGTCCGGGTGTTTATGATATTCATTCACCAAGAGTGCCGTCAAAGGAAGAAATTATATATGCGCTCAGAAAGATGACTGAAAAGATTTCACCTGAAAAGCTTTGGGTAAATCCTGACTGTGGATTGAAAACAAGAGGAAATGCTGAAACGAAACCCAGCTTGATAAATTTGGTTCAGGCAGCTGTGGAATTCAGGAGCAATTACAGCGATTAAATTTTGAAAGAACATAAACAAGAACGGCTGTTGCCTGCTAAAGGCACAGCCGTTCGTCGGATATTTTTGTCTGCTGTTGTTATAAGAAAGCAGAACGGAATTTTTTCAGATTGCTCTGAAATGCTGTATTTTCGGGCTTTTTGGATATCATGGAGATTTACAATAAGCCCGTACGGGTCACTGAATTATTCTGTTGAAATTTATTATTCTGTATTAAAAAAGGGGGCTGTTTTCCACAGTCCCTTTTTTATAAAATCTGTAAAGTAACAGAAATCAGTTCATGATAGTCTTGTCAGTTTCCTTGTCAAAGAGGTGAAGCTTCATAGGATCGAGACAAACCTGAATAGTATCCTGTGACTTAGCGGTTGAAGTAGGATCAACTCTTGCAGTAAGGCTGTTACCTTCGCAGTCGAGGTACAGATAGATTTCAGCACCCATAAGTTCGGTGATTTCAACAGTACAGTCAACTATACCTGTAGTAGCTCTTGAGAGGTCTTCAGGAGTATCAGAAATATTTTCAGGACGTATGCCCATAATAACTTCCTTATTGATATAATTGCTGAGGAGAGGATTAACCTTTACATCAGGGATATCAACTCTGTACTTTGCATTCTTTGAACCAAATTCAATATAAAATCTTCCGTTTTCATTACGGAGAGTAGAATCAACGAAGTTCATCTGAGGTGAACCGAGGAATCCGGCAACGAATCTGTTAGCAGGTGAATCATAAAGGTTCTGAGGAGAATCAACCTGCTGAATAACACCGTCTTTCATAACAACAATTCTGTCGCCCATTGTCATAGCTTCAGTCTGGTCATGAGTAACGTAGATAAATGTAGTACCGAGTTTTTTATGAAGCTTAGAAATTTCAGTTCTCATCTGAGCTCTGAGCTTAGCATCGAGGTTTGAAAGAGGTTCGTCAAGGAGGAATACCTTAGGAGAACGAACGATAGCACGACCGAGGGCAACACGCTGACGCTGACCGCCTGACATAGCCTTAGGCTTTCTGTCAAGGAGGTGAGAAAGGTCGAGAATCTTAGCAGCTTCTTCAACTTTCTTCTGAATTTCTTCCTTAGGAACTTTTCTGAGTTTAAGACCGAAAGCCATATTTTCAAAAACAGTCATATGAGGATAAAGAGCATAGTTCTGGAAAACCATAGCTATATCTCTGTCTTTTGGAGCGATATCGTTTACAAGTCGGTCACCTATATAAAGTTCGCCTTCTGAAATTTCTTCAAGACCTGCAATCATTCTGAGGGTAGTAGACTTACCGCAGCCTGAAGGACCTACAAGAATAATAAATTCCTTATCTCTGATTTCAAGATTTACATCATTAACGGCACAGAAACCGTTGTCATATTTTTTATAGATATTACGTAATGATAAACCTGCCATTTTTTTCTTGGCCTCCCACATTTATTTTTGCTGTATCAGCATTAAATTATCTTATAATAATATAATACCAAATTTCATATATAAATTTCAAGTCACCAATTAACCAAAGTTATAAATTATTGTTTATTAAATATGACCAAAAATCTGAAATAATTTTTTGATAGACATCTTCAAAAGAAGGGTTTTTGAGAAGGTTTTCAACATCGTTGTGCATAATTTCCAAATGCTTGCCGAGGCTCAATTTTTGGGGCATTGGAAGATTTCCAATCTGAACTCTTGAAAGATTGATGACAGAATTTCCGACAGCGGAGAACATACGTTTAACCTGATGGTATTTACCTTCATGAAGTTCTGCAAGTGCATATTCAGGGCGTTCAGGAATACCTTTTACCTTAGCCGGAAGGCATTTTTCACCATCATCAAGGGTGATACCGTCAAGGAATAATTTTTCATATGATTCACAGTATGGTTGTGCAAGTTCAACAAAGTAATATTTGGAAATATGTTTTTTAGGTGATAAAATTCTGTGAGTGAGGTCGCCGTCATTTGTAAGAAATACGAAACCTGTGGTATCTTTATCCAGTCTGCCGGCAGGGAAAAGATTTTTTTTCTGCAAATTGTGCGGAAGGAGAGAAATTACAGTAGGTGAAATTCCGTCCTTGGTTGAACATACATAACCTTTTGGCTTGTTAAGAATTACATATATGAATTTTTTATATTCTATGGTTTCGCCTTTAAGGGTTACGATATCAGTATCCGGAATAATTTTTACATCGCATGAATGCACAGCTTTTCCGTTGAGAGTAACTTTTCCCCAGTAAATCATTTTTTTAACTTCAGAGCGGGGCATACTGGTCTGATTAGCAATAAAGCGGTCGAGTCTTAATTTCTCCATTATTTCACCTCAGCAGTCATATTTTCTGACACGGAATTGAATCTGCATATTTTCGGCAGTTCTGCGGGCAAGTTCTATTTCATTTTCAGGTATGACATCAACAACAGTGAAGATAACTTTGGGAACAAATTTTTTGCAGTCCTCGGCGAAATTCAGCATTGTCTGGTATGCACCGTTTTTAAACGAAGGTCTTGTAACTTCATTATAACATTTTTCAGTGCCGGCATTAAGGCTTATGGAAACGATATCTATGCAGTCTTTAAGCATAGGGGCGACAGATTTGCCGTTGATAAGGTCGGCAAGACCATTTGTATTAAGTCTTATAGGCGGACAGCCTTTTGATTTTATATATCTGCATAATTTAGTAAGGAGTTCAGGTCTTTCAAGAGGCTCACCATATCCGCAGAATACAATTTCATTGTATTTATTCAAATCTTTTTTATCGAATGCATTTTTAATTTCATCTTCAGAGGGTTCATGTTCGAGCCATAAGCTGTCAGAGCCGTAAGCACCGTCACCGTTTTTTCTTATGCAGAAAGTGCATGAGCAAGGGCATTTGTTTGTAATATTGACATAGAGGTTTTTGCCTACCTCATAAAGAATGGTCATCATATTCTTTTATCTCCTTCATATAATTTTTTTATTCTGTCATAATATTTTTCAGCTTCTTTTTTATAGCATTGATTTGAAGGGCTTGTACCTATCTGTTTAGTGACTTGCTGAATGAATGTGTTTTTATTATTGATATATTTGATGATAAGTGAGGATACAGGCTGAATATATGAATTCTTGATTTTATTTTCGCTTTCAATCAGATTTAAAACAAATTCTCTTTTTTTGTTGTCAGACATATTAATAAAATTTATTTTCTGGTTATCCTGAATTTTAGAATTATTTTTTTTATCGGGTACTTCTTTTTTAGGCTCAATATTTATTTCGGTTTTTTTATCAGGGAAAATGACATTGTGGATACAGCTTTCAAAGCAAAGTTCAATATCCTTGTTGATATCATCAATAACAGGCTTTATTGAAGTATATCCCTTATCTTTTGAAATAACGGAAATTCTGCCGATATCGTCTTTTGAAGCGTAGTATCCTATATAAGTTGTAATCATGAAATCAAGTGCATTTTTTCCTGATTCCTCAAGGCAGAAATATTTTATTTTAATATTTATTTTTTGATAGGCACTTAAAATATCTTTTATTATTGCGATGGAATTTGAATAGAATATAATAATTTCATCATCAGCCTGAATACTACCTATACCGAAAAGTCCCTTGTATGAAATATTTTCATAATCGATTAAGTATACTGAATGTTTCATAAATTATTTTTTATTCTCCTTTTAAGATATGATAACAGGACGAAAAGCAATATTTCGTCCTGTCTGATAAAATTAAATTTTAAATATATTTATTTGGAAGCGGAAGATTTCTTTTTATTGTTTCCGCTTATGGAGGCGATAACCTTTCCAAGTTTATTATAGTCGCTGAGCCAGAATATAATAGTAATTACAACACCGATTACAAGGAGAACGATGCCGAGAGCGAGTCCCTGAGGGAAGAAGCTCATTTCGATGGTGTGAGTTCCTGCTGAAACAGGTATGCCGATAAGAGCACCCGCAAGAGTAACAGATTCAACCTTTTTACCGTCAACCTTTATAGTCCAGCCGCCTTCTTCAGGGATAGTGGTCATAAGAATCTGACCGTCCTTTGCAGTTACAGTGCCTTTGATATAAGTATCTGAGAAATCAGTTATATCCATAGCACCTTCCTTAAGTTTTGTGAGGGCTTCATTTACAGCATTCTGGTCAAGCTGATAGAACCACTGGTCTTTCATAAATGCATATTCATTTGCAATAGTGCATATAAGCGAGAACTGCTGATCTGCATCAAAATCGCCGATTTTCTGGATAGCATAGTACTGGGTTTCAAAGAAGTAGTTAAGGAACTGGTGACCTGTATAGCTTTGTGTATCCTCATCAAAGGTTGTACTGAGCCAGAGGTTTACTTTCTTTTCGCTTGATGAAGGGAAGAAAAGGTACATAGGATTTGTTGTAGGTGATGTTATATAAAATTCAATAGTTGAATCCATATTTTCTGTAGCCATATATTTTGTCTGATCACCGGCAGCGGCAGTCGTTACATTTTTATACTTGATGTCATCGGGCATAACTCTTGTGAAATAGTCATATCTTTCGCCCATAATTGCACTGAGTAAATTATTCTGATTCTCAAACGGATTTTCAGATTCAATATAAACGTTAAGTATATCATCATCAACCATGTATGCAATCGGGAGGGCATACGGGTTTTCATAAATAGTTATTTCACCGCTTGTAAGAACCGGATTATCCTTATATGATGATTCAACCTTGTTTTCCTTGTCCAGAATATATTTTATTCCGAGAAGACCGTCAGTAATTGTAGTTGAACCGTTATATCTTGTATAGTGACCTCTGTTTGAATAGCCGAGATTTCCGAGGAATTCAATAGCCTTTGAGTTCATAACCGAGCTTGAATGGGTTATACCTCTTAAATTGAAGGCGAGGTTATCGTTTACAGTACGGTGGAAAGTTTTTTCAGCCCTGTAAAGAGAGCTGTCATATTCTTGAAGAGCATCACTTGCCTCACGGCCTGCGGATATATAGTCAATATAAGCCTGACGCTTGCTGTAAGTGACGTCGTCATCGATATCCTTTATTGTTTCGATACCGCTGACAACGAGTTCACCGCTTATGAGAACGAGCATGGCAACAGGAATGGCTTTTGATTCCGGAGAATTTTTATAGCAGTGGACCATATAGGCAAAGAGTGCCACACAGCCGGCAGTAAACCATAATGAGCCGAGAATATCTATATTTTCGTATTCCTGAGTTTCGGCATATACAAGGTAAAGGAGTATGCCGGCAAAAGTACCGCTTATGGAACTTGCCTTAATACCGCCTATATTTTCAAATGCAACTGCAGCCATTACAACAAGAATGAATGAAACCATGAATGAATATCTGTAAGGGAGCCAGTTAGGAACCTGACCGCCATGCCAGAGCATATCAATAGGTTTGATGTACATACTGAAGAATAAAACTGCCAAAAGGAGTGCAGAGCCGATTTTTTTCCTTGATGGAATTTTTTCGTTCATAAAGAAAAGCGGAACAAGAAGGATAGTGAGAGTGCCGCAGTAAATTTCAGGAAGACCTTCATTTCTTACAGTATCATAGCTTGACGGGAGCAGTTTTGAGAGAAGGTCAAGTGATTTGAATTGGAAATTAAGGCTGTAGTCAGGAGTGGTAAATTCAAATTTTCCGAGCTTGAGGGAATAGTAGATAGGGAGAAGCATAACGCTTGCCATCATTGTGGCAACAATACCTGAAACGGCAAAGCGGAGAGCTGATTTTATAAAGCTTATAAAATTCTGTTCTGTTTTTGAAGCGAAGAAGAAGTAATATAAGAAATAGAGAACGGAGAATATAGCGAGCATAAATCCGATATAGAAGTTTGCAAAGAACATTATAGCGGTTGGTATAATAAAGTTTACTTTTTTGCCCTCGTCAATGATTTTTTCAAGACCGAGCATCATAAGGGGCATAAATACGAGGCCATCGAGCCACATAGGGTCCATAAGCTGTATAACAGAATATGCACACAGAGCGAAAAGTGTTGAAAAGAGTACAGAATTAAGAGGTTTTACCTTATGTGACTTCTGTAAGTAATAGCTGAAAGTAACGCCGATTGAGCCGAGTTTTGCGAGCTGCATGATAAGAATACTTCCGAGAATCATTTTCTGAGGCAGAAGCATGACTATCAGTGTAAACGGGCTTGCGAGATAGTATCCGATAATACCCATGAATTCGCCTGAAAGGTTTCTTGACCAGCTGTACAGCAGACTGCTGTCACCCCAGAAAGCTTGTCTTGCGTATTCAAAATAATAGACATACTGACCGTTGAGGTCAAGGACAAGTACGCAGTTGTCGCCAAAGGGATAGAATTTAAACAGAGCATAGGTTATATACATAACTATAACCGGTATGAAAAAAGCAAGAAAATAAATTCTGTTTGAATATGCCCAGTTTTTAAAGCCATGCTTTTTATCCTTGGAAGCAGCACCTGCAGGTGTTTTTAGATTATTCATTTTTTCCTCCTGTAAAAATTTTTTTTGGAAAAACAATTCCATTTTATACTATGACAAGCATACATAAAATATTATACAACACACATGCTTTTTTATCAAGTCATTTTATAAAAAAATAAATATTTATAAATAATCAATCTGATATATACATAATAAATCTGATAGACATTAGCATTTATAAGATGTAAAATATATTAAGATTTTAAGCAAAAAGGAAGTGTGATTACATATGCACAACGGTACAAAGGATATGACACAGGGTTCACCGATGAAGCTGATAATCGGATTTGCAGTGCCGATGCTTTTAGGACTGCTTTTTCAGCAGTTTTACAGTATGGTTGATACAATAATAGTAGGAAGATGGCTGGGAATAGATTCACTTGCGGCGGTAGGCTCAACAGGCTCGATAAATTTTATGATAATAGGGTTTTGTATGGGTGTATGCAGCGGATTTGCGATACCGGTGGCACAGAAATTCGGCGCAGGGGATTATAAGGCGCTAAGAAA
Source organism: uncultured Ruminococcus sp. (assembly GCA_964426275.1). Taxonomy (GTDB): domain Bacteria; phylum Bacillota; class Clostridia; order Oscillospirales; family Ruminococcaceae; genus UBA5884. Next base: position 14,053 of record CAYRPZ010000002.1, read on the forward strand.
GTATGCAGCGAACAGCGTATGGCTTTCAGTGATACTTTCCGTGGTGATGACATTGATTGTATGTTTTTTCTGCATGGATATACTGAAAGTTATGGATACACCGGAAAATATAATATCAGAGGCATACGGATATATATTTATAATTTTTGCGGGAATACCGGCAACATATCTTTACAATCTGCTTTCAGGAGTAATCCGTTCACTTGGTGACAGCAGAACTCCTGTATATTTTCTTATATTTTCGGCACTTCTTAATATAATTCTTGATATTGTATCAATAAAATTGTTTGGAATGGGAGTTGAAGGACCTGCGCTTGCAACAGTATTATCTCAGGCGATATCAGGGATTTTGTGCATAGTATTCATAGTAAAGAAATTTGAGATACTTCATATAAAAAGAGATGAGTGGAAACCTGACATGAATTATATTTGCAAGCTTATGGCAATGGGTCTGCCGATGGGACTTCAGTATTCGATAACGGCAATCGGAAGCGTAGTTCTCCAGACAGCAGTCAACAGGCTTGGTTCTTCAGCGGTTGCAGCGATTACAGCAGGAACTAAGGTAAGTATGTTTTTCAGCTGTGCATATGAAGCACTGGGAGGAACGATGGCAACATATGCGGGGCAGAATGTCGGTGCAGGAAAGCTTGACCGCATATCAAAGGGACTTAAATCATCGGTTATCATAGGATTTGTATATTCAGCAGCAGCAGCAGTAATACTTATATTCCTTGGAAAATCGATATCACTTCTTTTTATGGATTCAGATGAAACACAGATACTTGAGCAGGCACATTATTTTCTGATAGTCAACAGCACAGCATATGTACTGCTGACGCTTGTCAATACAGTAAGATTCTGCATACAGGGCATGGGATTCAGTGTATTTGCGGTTACAGCAGGAATATGTGAAATGGTGGCAAGAGCGGCAGTGGGATTTATGTTTGTTCCGGTATTCGGATATTCGGCAGCGTGTTTTGCAAGTCCTCTTGCGTGGCTTATGGCGGATATATTCCTTATACCTGCGTTTTTCCTGTGCATGAAAAAATTAAGGCATAAGGCGGAGAATATGGAAAAATACTTACAGCAGGCATAAAAGCATCTTAATTGATATCAGGCGGATAAATGAAATAAATCCGTCTGATTTTTTTATACCGTTCTATATATATATAACCTTGCAAAATGCTGAAAGGTTGCACAGTCGGATAAAAAAATCTGAAATTGAAAAATATGGTATATTTTCGGGAATTATACTCTTGATAAATGGCGGATTGTATGATATAATTGTCAGAGATATAATTTGACTGAACGGAGAAAATCAATTGAAATTATTAAAAGTTTTTTTATCCTCCCTTATTACACTTGCACTTACAGCCTGTACGTTCAGTGCTTCGGTGGAATCGCTTCTAAGTCCCCCCACACTGTCAGAGGAACAGCGTCAGATATATCAGGCACTGACGGATAAGGTGGGTACAAAGGTAAGCCTTAAATATCCGAAGTCCGGAAGTTATCTTTCAGCATTTGTAATCGCCGATATAGATGACGAGCCGACTGATGAGGCAATAGTTTTCTATGAACGCAACGGCATAACAGCAGATGAAATTTCACTGCGTATAAATATACTTGACAAGCGTGATGACAAGTGGTCATCAGTATATGACAGTCCCGCAAATGGTACGGAAGTGGAAAAGGTTATAATATCAAAGCTGGGGAGTTCTGAACTTACGAATATAATTGTCGGATACAATATGTCGCAGGGGGAAAAGAATCTCAGTGTATATAATTATTCGGACGGAATACTTAATCAGAGTTATTCGGATATTTATTCTGTAACGGACGTATGTGACATAGACAGCGACGGACTTTCCGAACTTATAGTAATAACAGGAAATTCAGTTTCCGAAACAGCGGAGGCAAAACTGCTGAAGCTTGATGAAAACGGTCAGTATTTAAAATACCGTACACCGATGAATGAATCGTCAATAGATTATTCACAGTATCTTTACAGCGGAAATTCGGACGGCACAAGAACAATAATGGTTGACAGCGTTATAGGAACAAATACTATACAGACTGAAATTTTAAGTCCTTCTGAAAATGATGCACTTATATATTCACTAAACAGTGAGAGTCTTCTTGAAACGGTCAGACCGTCATCATATATATCCTGTGATATAGATAATGACGGAATAGTTGAAATACCGTCAGCGAATGTATTTCCGGGGTACGGAGAACTTTCGGAAACAGAGCAGATTACAATGACAGACTGGCTTGCATATGAGGAGGGGGTACTTTACAGGAAATATTCAGGGTATTATAACATAAATGACGGGTATGCATTTATGATGCCTGAAAGATGGTATGGAAATGTGACTGTAAAAATAGATTCATTCAGCAATGAAGTGGTATTTTACCGCTACAGCAGTTCAATAGATGAAAGCACATCTGAGCTTATGAGGATATCTGTTATAAATTCGGCAGATGACAGCGGAAAGATAAGAGACGGTTATAAGCTGATACATTCAAAAGGTGATATGGAATATTTTGTGATAGTGCCGGAGGATTCGTCTGATGAACTGATACCATCGGTCAGCGAGATACTCTGTGGATTTAAATTTATATGAATAAAACGAGTAATGGAGGAATTTTTAAATGAAAAGAATTCTTGTATGTGAGGATGAAGATGTTATAAGGGATTTTGTAGTTATAAATCTCAAGCGTGCAGGCTATGAAGTGGTTGATGTGAACTGCGGAGAGGAAGCATTGAAAACATTTGAAAATGAAAGAGGGAACTTTGATGTTGCCCTGCTTGATATAATGATGCCGGGGATAGATGGATTTACAGTATGCAAGAAACTCAGGGAAAAAAGCTCAACGCTTGGAATAATAATGCTTTCTGCAAAAACGCAGGAGATGGATAAGGTAAGCGGGCTTATGATAGGTGCTGATGACTATATAACAAAGCCGTTTTCACCGTCAGAGCTTACGGCAAGGGTTGATGCAATATACCGCAGGGTATGTATGAGCTTTATAAAGGACGAGGAAATAACAGTTATTGAATCAGGACCGTTTCTGCTTAATCTCAAGAGCAGAACAGTATCAAAGAATGGAAATCTTATTGATTTGACACAGGTTGAATATCAGATACTTGAATATTTTATGAACAACAAGAATACAGCACTTGACCGCACAAGCATACTTAATCATATATGGGGACAGAATTATTACGGTGACGACAAGATAGTTGATGTCAATATAAGAAGAATAAGAATGAAGATAGAGGACGAGCCGTCAAATCCCCAGTATATAATGACAGTATGGGGATACGGCTATAAATGGAATGAGAGAAGCAGCAGCATCATACTGTAAACGGTATTGTAATCCGTCTGAAAGGGGAAAAACCGTTGAAGGATATAAAAATAAATACTGTTTCAAATGAATGGTATGCAGGAATAAGACGCTTTAAAACGTCAAGGAAAAGTATAACAGGAAGATGGATTGTAAATAATATAGGCATTATATTCCTCATGATGCTTGTGCTGGAAACATTTTTCATATATGCACTCCAGACATATTATTATAATTCTGCAAAACAGTATATGACATCAAAGGTCAATGCAGTAACAAGTATTTTGTCAAGATATGCAACAGATTCGTCAAAGAATTTTTCTGCTGAAATAAGAAATACTGTTGAAAGTTTTTCTGACAAGGACAAAATGGAGCTTATGGTTATAAATTCAAAGGGAAGAATAGTCCTGACATCATCGGGATTTTCACCTGACAATACCCTTGAGATGCCTGATGTTGAAGAAGCAGTTGAAACTGAGGGAATGGGGCATTTTGTCGGCAAACAGCCGAACGGAGAAAAGATAATGGCGGTATCGGCATCATTAGGCACACTTAACAGTGAGTACAGTGCATTGAGAGTGGTGATATCCCTTTCAGCAATTGATGAAAATATAACATCATTCATAATAATGGTAACGCTTGGCTGTATAGCGGTGCTTATGCTGATATTGTTCTCAGGACTTTATTTTGTCGGGTCGATAGTAAAGCCGATACAGCAGATAAGTCAGACGGCAGGGAAATTTGCAAAGGGCGATTTTTCGGAGCGAATAGTAAATAACAGCCATGATGAAATAGGAGATTTGTGCATTGCAATAAATCATATGGCAGATGAGCTTTCGAGTGCGGAAGCAATGAAGAATGAATTCATATCGTCGGTATCGCATGAGCTGAGGACACCGCTTACAGCAATAAAGGGCTGGGCGGAAACTCTTAATATGGCAAATGATGCGGAAACAACCGAAAAGGGAATAAGAGTAATAGTAAGCGAAACAGAAAGGCTTTCGGAGATGGTTGAGGAACTGCTTGATTTTTCGAGAATGCAGAGCGGAAGATTTAATATGCAGAAAACAACCATGGATATACTTGCAGAGCTTGAGGAAGCAGTGCTTATATATGGTGAAAAGGCAAAGCATGACAATATAGAAATAATTTACAATGCTCCTGAAATGCTTCCGTTTGTAATGGGTGACAAGAACCGTTTAAGACAGGTATTCATAAATGTAATTGACAATGCGATAAAATATTCAGAACCTGACGGAACAGTAACAGTTGAAGCGACATCTGACGATGAGGAACATTTCATACAGATAGTAGTTGCGGATAATGGCTGCGGTATAAAGGCATCTGACCTGCCGAAAGTAAAGACAAAATTCTTTAAGGCGAACCATACAAGGAGAGGTTCGGGAATAGGACTTGCGGTAGCCGATGAAATCATAACAATGCATGGAGGGACATTGAACCTTATGAGTGAGGAGAATGTGGGAACTACTGTAATAATAAGGATTCCGGGGATATATGATGAACAGAAGGCAAAGGAGTAAGGAAATGTCAGAGGAAAAGCATAAATCGAAAATAGGCGGACAGGCACTTATAGAGGGTGTAATGATGAGGGGAGTATATACTTCCGCAATGGCGTGCCGTCTGCCTGACGGCACAATAGATATTGAAACATGGGAAGAAAAAGGCGGAAAAAATGCACCGTGGTATAAAAAAGTGCCTGTTGTAAGGGGAGTATTCAATTTTGCATCGTCGCTTATAACAGGATATAAATGCCTTATGAAATCGGCAGACAAGCAGATGACAGAGGATAATGAGGACGAACAGCTTTCAAAGTTTGATATATGGATTAACGAACATCTCGGAGAGAATATGATGACAGTGATATCCGTGATATCAATAGTTTTAAGTCTTTTGTTATGCATTGCGCTTTTCAAGTTTGTTCCCATGTGGATAGGAAAGTTGCTTGGGCAGTTTATAAAAAGTACGGTTCTGCTTACAATAATCGAGGGAATTATAAAAATAGCAGTATTTATAGGATATCTTGCGGTTACATCGCTTATGAAGGATATAAAGCGTACATATGAATATCACGGAGCAGAGCATAAGACAATAGCCTGCTATGAAGCAGGAGAGGAACTCACTGTGGAAAATGTCAGGAAATATACACGTTTTCACCCGAGATGCGGAACAAGCTTTATATTCATATCACTTTTCATCAGCATATTTGTATTTTGTTTCATAACATGGGATACGATGTGGAAAAGAATGGTTTTACAGATAATACTTTTACCGCTGATAGTTGGCATATCATATGAGTTTATAAGGCTTGCAGGACGATATGACAATCTTTTCACAAGAATAATATCAGCTCCCGGACTCAGAATACAAAGACTTACAACAAGAGAACCTGATGAAAAGCAGATTGAAGTTGCAATATCAGCAATAAAGCCGTGCATTCCTGAAAATAAGGAAGATGACCGGTGGTAAAATTATCTGAATTTTATAGAAAAGCTAAAAATATTCTTGAAAAATCGGGAATTGAGTCCTGTGATTTTGATACAAGATGTATTATAGAAGATGTGCTGGGAATGAGCTTTGCACGGCTTATTATTTATGATAAATATATATCGCAGCAGCATCAGGAAATTATGACGGATATGATAAAAAAGCGTTCATCAGGGTATCCGCTTCAGTATATACTTGGAGAATGGGAATTTTACGGACTGCCGTTCATAGTAGGGGAAGGGGTGCTGATACCAAGACCCGATACGGAAACGCTTGTTGACAAGGTGCTTGAATATGCAGGAAAGCATGAAAATCTTAAAATAGCTGATTTATGTTCAGGCAGTGGCTGTATAGCAACAGCGATTGAAAAAAATACTGTAAATTCAGATGTTTATGCAGTTGAAATTTCAGACATTGCATATAAATATCTTGAGAAGAACATAGAATTGAACAGTTCATCAGTAAAGCCGTACAAGGCAGATGTTTTGAGATATGAAACAGCTGAAAAATTCAGAGATTTTGATGTTATAGTATCAAATCCGCCGTATCTTACAGAAGATGATATGAAGCATCTTCAGAAAGAAGTATCATATGAACCTGAAATGGCATTATACGGAAACAGTGACGGACTTGAATTTTACAGAAGAATACCTGAGATATGGTATAATTCACTGAAACATGGCGGAATGATGGCATTTGAAGTGGGAATGGGACAGGCGCAAGACGTTGCGGAAATTCTGAAAGAAAATGGATTTAAGGATATAAAGGCAGTGAATGACCTTTCAGGGATTGCAAGGGCAGTATATGGAAGAAAATTTTAGGAGGATAACGAAATGGCAGTAAAGGATACAAAGAAGAAATCGGAAGTTCAGATACCATCAGGTTCCGACGAGAAGAAAAAAGCACTTGAAATGGCAATCGCCCATATAGAAAAGACATATGGAAAAGGTGCGGTAATGAAACTCGGTCAGACAAATGATCTTAATGTTGAACATATACCGACAGGTTCAATGACGCTGGATATGGCACTTGGAATAGGCGGAGTGCCGAAGGGAAGAATAGTTGAAATATACGGACCTGAAAGTTCAGGAAAGACAACAGTTGCACTTCATATAGCAGCAGAGGCACAGAAACTTGGCGGAGAAGTAGCATTTATAGATGTTGAACACGCACTTGACCCTGGATATGCACAGGCTCTGGGGGTCAATATCGACAATCTCCTTGTATCACAGCCGGACAGCGGAGAGCAGGCACTTGAAATAGCAGAAGCACTTGTGCGTTCAGGAGCGATAGATGCAATAATTATTGACTCCGTAGCTGCAATGGTAACAAAGGCAGAAATTGACGGGGATATGGGAGATACTCATGTAGGACAGCTTGCAAGGCTTATGTCACAGGCAATGCGTAAACTGACCGGTGTTATATCAAAATCGAACTGTGTGGCAATATTTATAAATCAGGTTCGTGAAAAAATCGGAGTTATATATGGAAATCCTGAAACCACACCCGGCGGACGAGCATTGAAATTCTACTCATCGGTAAGAATTGAAGTAAGGCGTGGCGAAGCAATAAAGAATGGTGCGGAGATAATCGGAAACCGGACAAAGTGCAAAGTTGTAAAGAATAAAGTAGCACCGCCGTTCAAGGAATGTGAATTTGATGTAATGTACGGCAAGGGAATTTCAAGAACGGGAGAAGTGCTTGACCTTGCGGTGGACTTGGATATAGTCAAGAAAGGCGGAGCATGGTTCAGCTATAATGACATGAAGCTTGGTCAGGGACGTGACAATGCAAAGGAAACACTTGAGTCAAATCCTGAAATAATGAAGGAAATAGAGCAGAAGATACTTGAAAATTCAGAACAGCTTGTAATGGTATCAAAGAAGAATAAGAAAAAGGCAGAAAATACGGCATCAGCAAAGGCAATGGCAGCAAAGGCTGAAGAACCTTTGACAGAAAATCCGTCTGCAATAAACAAGGATTTGCCGATAGCAAATGCAGATGAGGATTTTGAAGAATTTACACCTGCTGAGAGTGATAAGTAATGGAAGTTTTATCTGTAACTCATTACAAGGGCAGGGCATATTGTGTTGAAATGTCTGACGGAAACAAATATTATCTTCATCAGAATATAATCGGAGATTACAGCATATGCAAAGGCATGGAGGTTGATGAAAGAAAGCTTGCTGAAATAATGTCTGCATCATATAAACGCAGGGCATATGAGAGGGCATTATATCTGCTTGATTACAGAGATTATTCATATATTGAAATGCTTGAGAAGCTGGAGCAGAATTATCCTGAGGGAGTATGCCGTGAAACCGTGGACAGGCTTGCATCATGCGGGCTTATAAATGACAGACGCTATGCAGAGAATCTTGCTGAAAAATACTGTCAGGCAAAGAAATACGGTTTATACCGTGCAAGGCAGGAGATAATGCGTCATGGAGTAGACAGGGAGCTTGCAGATGAAGTGCTTGAACCATATGAGGAAGGGATATATGAACGCATAAAGGCAGTAATTGAAAAGAAATATGCACAGATACTGCTTGAAAATCCTGACAGAAAGAATAAAGTCAGAGTAACCGGTGCACTTGTAAGACTTGGATACGGATATGATGATATAAAGGAAGTTCTTGAAGATTTTATAGACGAGAACTATAAGGAGGATTAATTTTTTATGGCAATAAAAATAGGAATGGTATCGCTTGGCTGTTCAAAAAATCTTGTTGATTCTGAGCGTATGCTTTATAAAATGAGAAACCATGGATATCAGCTTGTTACAGAGGCAGGAGAGGCAGATATAGCGGTGGTTAATACCTGCGGATTTATACAGTCGGCAAAGGAAGAAGCTATTGAAACCATACTTGAACTTGTGACTTTAAAAAATGAAGGAACTATAAAGAAAATAATAGTAACAGGCTGTCTTGCACAGAGATACAAGCAGGAGATGGCAGATGAATTTCCTGAAGTAGATGCAGTAATAGGTCTTGGAAACAATGAGGATATAATTGATGTAATAGACCATGTACTTGCGAATGAAAGGGTGCTGAGATTTGATAACAAGGAAAACTTAAGTCTTACAGGTGAAAGAATAATATCAACACTGCCGTTTTTTGCATATCTTAAAGTAGCGGAAGGATGCAGCAACTGCTGTACTTACTGTGCTATACCGTCAATAAGAGGAAAATACAGGAGTGTACCAGAGGAGGATATACTTAAAGAAGCAGAGTGGCTTGCTGATAACGGAGTAACTGAAATAATAGTAATAGCACAGGATTCCACAAGATACGGCATAGACCTTTACCATGAATACAGACTGCCGTCACTGCTGAAAAAGCTGTGCAGGATAGATGGACTTAAATGGATAAGGATTTTGTACAGTTATCCTGAAAGGATTACAGATGAACTTATAGATGTTATAAGAACTGAAGATAAGATAGTAAAGTATCTTGATATCCCGATACAGCATTGTGACGGAGAAATACTTAAAAGAATGAACCGTCAGGGAGATGAACAGTCGCTCAGGGAATTATTTGCAAAACTGCGTGAAAGAATACCTGATATAACACTGCGAACAACATTTATAACAGGATTTCCCGGAGAAACTGAAAAGCAGTATGAAAGACTTGCAGAATTTGCAAAGGAAATCAGATTTGAAAGGCTTGGCTGTTTTCCGTATTCAGAGGAGGAGGGAACGCCTGCATCATTGTTTGAAAATCAGATAGATGAGGAAGTAAGAAGCCACAGAGCTGACATAATCATGGAACAGCAGCAGATTATAAGCGATGAGATTAACAATTCAAAGCTTGGAAAGGTACTTGAAGCAGTAGTTGAGGGATTTGACAAGTGGGCAGAATGTTATTTCGGAAGAACAAAGGCAGATGCTCCTGATATAGACGGAAAGATATTCTTTACATCTGATGAAAGGCTTGAAGTTGGTCAGTATGTGAATATAAAGGTAACAGATACGCTGGACTATGACCTGATGGGAGAGGTGACAAATGAATCTGCCGAATAAGCTGACACTTATGAGGGTTATTTTAGTTCCTGTTTTTGTATTATGTTTTCTGAAACAGTGGTATCTTCCTGCACTTATTGTTTTTGCACTTGCATCGATAACAGATGCACTTGACGGGAAGATAGCAAGGAAATATAATCTTGTAACTAATTTTGGGAAATTCCTTGACCCCCTTGCAGATAAAGTTCTTGTAATATCAGCATTGTGCTGTTTTATAGAAAAGGGGTTTATGGGGTGTGTACCGCTTATAATCATATCCGCAAGGGAGTTTATGGTATCCGGATTAAGGCTTGTGACAGCGAATGAAGGAGTTGTAGTGCCTGCTGGAATATGGGGAAAGCTCAAGACAGCATTTACGATGGTTTCAATAGTTTTTGTCACAGCATATGCGTGGCTTGGAGGAATAACAGATACATCACTGCTCAGCTATGACAGCATATGGTATATAATTATACAGATGCTCATATGGATTTCAACGATTCTTACTGTAATATCAGGAGTTATATATCTTAAAGCATACTGGAAATATATTGACCCGACAAAATAAAAAAATGAAATTCTGTAAAAAAAATAGTTGACAAATAAATTTTCTATGATAAAATATTAATGGAGAAATATATTTATAAAGGCGATGAACGGCAGAAGTAACTGTTTTATGAAAAAATTACAGAGAATGCCAGTATGGTGAGATGGCATATTTTTTTGGCAGTGAAGTGCGGCTGTGAGCTGATTTTGTGAAAGCATTGTATGCAATTAGCTTAATTCGTAAAACCTGCGTTAAAGGAATTAAAAGAGTATAAAGACAGAGTGGAACAGCAGTATAATATTGCCTCTGGGAGCATATAAAATGATAATGCTTTCAGAGGCTTTTTTATATGAATGAATTTATTGATTTGGAGGTGGATATTTTTGTTCAGACAGTTTAAAGAGGATATTGAGCTTATAAAAAAGCGTGACCCTGCGGCAAGAAGTTCATTTGAAATATTTATGACATATTCAGGGCTTCATGCGGTACACGCATACAGAAGGTCACACTGGTTCTATAAGCATAAAATGTATACAATCGCAAGAATAATTTCACAGTGGTCAAGGTTTTGTACAGGAATCGAAATACACCCCGGAGCAACAATCGGAAAAGGATTGTTTATAGACCATGGAATGGGGGTAGTAATAGGGGAAACAGCAGAAATCGGTGACAACTGTCTTATATATCAGGGAGTAACGCTTGGAGGAACAGGAAAGGATAAGGGAAAGCGACATCCGACACTTGGAAATAATGTGATGGTAGGAGCAGGAGCTAAGGTATTAGGCCCGTTCAAGGTTGGCGATAATGTAAAGATAGCAGCAAATGCAGTGGTGCTTGAGGAATTGCCATCGGATTGTACAGCGGTGGGAGTGCCAGCAAGAATAGTAAAGAGAAACGGAGTTAAAGTGGGAATTGAGAATGTATGTGAGGAGCTTGACCAGATTCATATTCCCGACCCTGTGTCACAGGATATATGCCGTATGAGAAAGCAGATAGAAATTTTAAGTCAGGAACTTCATGAATGCGAAAAGAGAAACAGTGTTGACAGGTAAAAATATTTTATTCAGAAAGGGAGAAAAAATATGCAGATTTATAACACAATGACAAGAAAAAAGGAAGAACTTGTTCCGATTAACGGAAATAAAGTCAATATATATGCGTGTGGTCCTACTGTTTACAATTATATTCATATAGGAAATGCAAGACCGATATGTGCATTTGATGTACTGAGGAGATATCTTAAATACAGAGGCTATGGAGTAAAATATGTTCAGAATTTCACAGATGTTGATGATAAAATAATAAAAAGAGCGAATGAAGAAGGTGTGCCTGCAAGTGAAATTTCAGAGAAATATATAGAGGAATATTTTAAAGATGCCCATGGTCTTAATGTAATGGACGCAGATGTTCACCCGAAAGTTACAGAAAGTATGGATATCATAATTGACATTGTAAAGAAACTAATTGAAAACGGTTATGCCTATGAATCAAACGGTGATGTATATTTCCGTACACTTAAATTCAAGGATTACGGAAAGCTGTCGGGAATGCCGATAGAAGATTTACAGGCAGGAGCAAGAATTGATATAAATGAACAGAAAGAAGATGCACTTGATTTTGCTGTATGGAAGGCAGCAAAAGCCGGAGAGCCTTACTGGGAATCGCCATGGGGAAAAGGCCGTCCGGGCTGGCATATTGAATGTTCAGCGATGTCAAGGTATCATATAGGTGATACAATAGATATACATTGCGGGGGTCAGGATTTAATATTTCCGCATCATGAAAATGAAATAGCACAAAGTGAATGTGCTACAGGTCATAAATTTGCTAATTACTGGATGCATAACGGATATATAAATATTGACAATAAAAAAATGTCCAAATCTCTTGGGAATTTCTTTACAGCAAGGGAAGTAGCGGAGAAATACGGATATGAAACGGTGAGATATATGATGGTTCAGGCACATTATAAAAGTCCTGTAAATTATTGTACAGAACTGCTTGATGCATGCAAGGCATCACTTGAAAGGCTTTATAACTGCCGTGAAACACTCGACAGAGCGATTGCAAATGCGAGTGAAGGTATAGTTACAGAAGAAGCAAAGCAGATTTTTGAGAAACGCAGGAAGCAGTTTATAACAGCTATGGACGATGACCTCAATACAGCAGATGGGATTTCAGCAATATTTGAACTTGTAAGGGATATAAATACAATGTCAGCGGACAGCAGTACATCAAGGAATCAGCTTGAGGAAGGAGCAAAGCTGTTTGATGAGCTTACAGGCGTACTCGGAATACTTTATAACAGAAAAAAAGCCGATGATATACCTGCTGAAATACTTGAACTTGCAGAGCAGAGAAAACAGGCAAGAAAGGAAAAGAATTTTGCACTTGCCGATGAACTGAGGAATAAAATTGCGGATATGGGATATACAATAGAGGAAACAAGACAGGGAACGAAGATTACAAGAAAATAAATATAAAAATTCAGGCATTGCAGAATAAACAGCATGACTGTTGTCTGGCAGTCATTTAAATCCGCAGTGCCTGAAAAAGTGAAAGGAGAAAGAAGATGACAAAAAATAATGTGCTTAAATTTATATTTGTGGCAATGTGTGTGCTGACAGTGGCGGTTACAATCAATTCATGCAGTCAGATGAACAACAGTGTGAAAATAGACCTTGACACCATAGAACTTGTACAGTTTGAAGATATAGCAGATGATGCACAGGTTGCAGTAATAAAGACAACTCTCGGAGATATGAAAGCGGTGCTTTATCCGGAGTATGCACCGAATACTGTACAGAATTTCATAAATCTTGCTCAGAGTGGATATTATGACGGAACATATATATTCAGAATACAGGACGAAGCATATTTTGCAGGAGGAAGTCCGAATACTGACGGAAGCCTTGATGATGATTATGATGAAGAAAGTGAAAAGATAGCAAATGAATTTCATCAGAATTTATGGCCTTTCAAGGGAGCAATATGTTCTCTCAGTGAATTTAAAAACTGCTCAGGAAGCCGTTTTGTAGTAGTTGATTCAATTGAATTTACAGATGAAATAAAGGAGGAAATGCTCTCTTCAAGTGAAAACACACTGCTTTCAGATGCATTTATAGAGCATGGAGGAGTACCGAATTATTCACAGCAGATGACAGTATTTGCACAGATATATGAAGGGCTTGACATAGTAGATGTAATATCATCACAGGATTCAGACCCTGATAATGAATATCAGCCGTATGAAGAAATTATAATAAATTCCATTGAAATTTCAACATATGGGGAAGAAAAAGAAAAGGATAATACAGCAGAAACCTCAGATATCGTAGAATAATTTTCATATAGTCGAATAATTTCATAAATAAATGATAAATACAGGTGACATCATAAGTATAAATGCTGAAATTTTATTTTGTTTCTTTACAAAATGAAATGGATATAGTATAATTAAAAAGATATATAGATATCAGACATAAAATTACTCTGAAAGGAATAAGTTATGATTAAAAAAATCATGTCCTTGATTATCTGTTCAGCGATAATTGTATTGACATTTACAGGGTGCGGAAAATATGTACAGCTTAAAAATGTTGATATACTGAATTACACACTGCCGGAACAGGGTGAAGAAATAGCAGTTATAAGCGTAAAGGATTACGGAGATATAAAAATAAAACTTTTTCCGGAGCAGTGTCCGAAAGGCGTTGAAAATTTCAAGCGTCTTATAAATGAACTTCAGTATTATGACGGAGTTATATTCCATCGTGTAATAGCTGACTTTATGATTCAGACAGGTGACCCTCAGGGTAACGGTACAGGCGGAAAAAGCATCTGGAGCGAGGGATTTGAGCAGGAAATAAACAGTGGACTGAGGCATTTTTCGGGAGCGGTTTCATATGCTACAGGAACGGATAAACTCAACGGAAGTCAGTTCTTTATAGTTACCGGCACAACAGACAATGATTTCAAGGCACTTGCAGACGGCGGATATTATTTTCCTGCAAATGTTGCCGATATGTATAAAAGTGCAGGAGGATATCCGACACTTGACGGAAGCTATGAAGTATTCGGACAGGTATTTGAGGGACTCGATATATGCTTTAAGATTTCACAAACAGAAACAGACGAAAATGATAAACCGCTTGAAGATATAATAATAGAAAAAGCGGAGATAGTTGAATATAAAAATTAATTCAGAGGTGAATAAATATGTTTAAAAAAATTATTTCTGCTGTTTTTTGTATAACGATGGTATTTTCATTGTCAGCCTGCGGAAATGACAGCAGTAGTGCAGTATCATCAGACACAGGCAGCAGTAAGGCAATGCTTGGAGAAGAAAATTCCGAGGCTGAAGAAACTCAGTCAGATGAAGTGATTAACTTTACCGAGCCGGTTGAGGGCGAAAAGATAGCGGTATTTGATATTGAGGGATATGGAAAGATAAAAATAAAGCTTTTCCCCGAACAATGTCCTAAAGGAGTTGAAAACTTTGAATATCTCATAAATGAGGGATATTATGACGGAGTGACATTTCACAGAGTAATAAAGGACTTTATGATTCAGGGGGGCGACCCGACAGGCACAGGCTCAGGCGGTGAAAGCAAATGGGGAAAAGGCTTTGAGCAGGAAATAAACAGCAGTCTTAGACATTTTGCAGGAGCATTATCATATGCAACTGCATCTGACAAGCTCAATAAAAGTCAGTTCTTTATAGTAACAGGGCTTACCGATATTGATGACAGTTATTTCAATTCGCTTCAGGGGACTTATCCTGACAGTGTAAAGGAACTTTACAGTGAAAAAGGCGGATATCCATTCCTTGACGGAGATTATGAAGTATTCGGACAGGTATTTGAGGGACTGGATATATGCTTTGAAATTGCAGAAACGGAAACGGATTCATCGGATAAGCCAAAGAAAGATGTGGTCATTTCCAGTGCAGTAATAGAAGAATACAAGCCTGAATAGCGGGCAGCAGAAAAATGTTGCCTGCGGGGATATTTGCTGATTTTACCAAGATATTCACATCTGATATGGATATTTTCATAAAACCAGTTAATACTAACAAATAAAACCATATGTTTATATAAATATTAAGGGGAGAATTAATATTGGACAAATTTGTAATTCAGGGCGGACATCGTCTTTCAGGTGAAATCGAAGTCAGCGGAGCAAAAAATGCAGCTGTAGCAATTATTCCGGCAGTAATACTGTCAGATGAGCCATGTATTCTTGAAAACGTGCCCAACATAAGTGATGTTTCAATAAGTCTGCGTATTCTCAGTGAAATGGGAGCAGATGTTAAAATGATAAACAGAACAACATTCAGAATAGATGCAAGTCATCTTGGAAATTCTGTAGTTCCGTATGAGATGGCAAGAAAAATGAGAGCATCATATTATTTTCTGGGAGCATTGCTGGGCAAATATAAAAGAGCAAGAGTATCAATGCCGGGAGGCTGTCCGCTTGGTGACAGACCGATAGACCAGCATCTCAAAGCATTTTCGGCACTTGGTGCAGAGAGTTCCATAGACCATGGAATGGTTGATGTTTCAGCAAAGGAATTAACCGGAAATCAGATTTATCTTGATGTTGTTTCAGTTGGAGCAACCATGAATGCAATTCTTGCAGCAGTAAGGGCAAAAGGACTTACAGTGATTGAAAATGCAGCAAAGGAACCGCATATAGTAGACCTTGCGAATTTCCTCAATTCAATGGGAGCTAATATAATGGGAGCAGGAACAGATGTAATAAAAATCAAGGGCGTGAATTATTTAAGAGGAACAACATACACAATAATTCCCGACCAGATTGAAGCGGGTACTTATATGATAGCGGCAGCGGCAACAAAAGGAGATATTCTTATAAAGAATATTACTCCGAAGCATCTTGAATCCATAACAGCAAAGCTTGCCAAAATAGGGGTTAATATAGAGGAATTTGATGACAGTATAAGGGTATGGGTTGACGGTCCGCTTGTAAAAACAAGTGTAAAGACAATGCCTCATCCCGGATTTCCGACAGATATGCAGCCACAGATTGCAACACTGCTTACTCTTGCCGAGGGAACAAGTATAGTAACCGAGGGAATATGGAGCAATCGTTTCAGATATGTTGATGAACTCAGAAGAATGGGGGCAGATATATCAGTTGACGGAAAAGTTGCTGTAATTGAGGGAACAGGACATCTTGCAGGAGCACAGGTAAAAGCGTGTGACCTCAGGGCAGGAGCGGCACTGATAATAGCAGGTCTTGCTGCAAACGGAATTACTGAAATTGAGGACATATATCATATTGAAAGAGGATATGAGAATATGGACGAAAAACTCAGAGGAGTAGGTGCTGTTATAGAAAAGAAGCATTTCCCCGGAGCATCGGTAAAGAAAGCATTATAATAATAAAAAAAAAGACGCTTTGGCTGAAGATTTAAAGCGTCTTTTTTGTGGAATGGAAAAGAATATGATGAATATAAATCTTATAGCAGTAGGCAAACTGAAGGAAAGGTATCTTTCGGAAGCCTGCAATGAATATATAAAGAGACTGACAGCATTCTGCAATTTAAAGGTATATGAGCTTGAAGAATACAGACTGCCCGACCGGCCGTCAGAAAAGGATATTGAAAAATGCCTTGAAAATGAAGCAAAGGCGATAATGAAGGTATGCAGGGGCTATACAATAGCCATGTGTATTGAAGGGAAGCAGTTTTCAAGCATGAAATTTGCAGAAAGGCTTGAGAATATCGGAGTTTCGGGAAACAGTACAGTAAATATAATAATAGGCAGTTCATTCGGAATAGCGGACAGCATAAAGAAATCGGCGGATATGAAGCTTTCAATGTCTGAAATGACATTTCCTCACCAGCTTGCAAGGGTAATGGTGCTTGAACAGGTTTACAGGGCATTTCAGATATTAAGCGGGGGAAAGTATCATAAATAAAAGTGTACCGGAGGATTTATTGTGAATAAAAAAGCATATGACGAAAAGGGTATGTATATTGCAGTACTGATATTTTCAGCAGTTTTTCTTTTCTGGAATATTCATGATATAATGTTTACAGTTCATGATGATATGAGAATATACACCATATCAAAGTTGGATAAAGTTTTTCAGTATGCGGTTGAATCTTCAAAAAAGGGCAGAATAACACATTTATGGAATACAGTCCTGCTTGGTATTCCATTTATGGCGGATTCTGTAGCAGTATACAAATTTTTTTCATTTGCATCAGTTACATTTGATGCACTGGCATTGTATATACTGCTTAAAAATCATGCAGGCAGGGAAATGGCGTATATATCAGTGTTAATATTTTTTTCATTTGCAGTACTTTCACCTGACCATAATCTTCTGACAGCATATGTTTTATGTCATCAGATACCAATAGGATTTCTGTTGTTTTCATTTGATTTTGACCTGAACTATCTTAAAAGCGGAAGAAAGAAATACCTTGTTTTCAGTGTAATATTTTATCTTATTGCAAGCATGATATACGAAGCATTTATTCCGTTCATATTATTCTATGCAGGATTTTCATTTATAAGATATTACAATGAAAGAAAATCGAGTCTTGATATAAAAAGATTTCTGATAAATTTTCTTTCTCATTTTATACCGGTGATAATTTATGTGGCAGTATATTTTCTGTGGAGAATGAAATATACATCATCATATGATGGAAATGAATTATATTTTTCAGAACCGTTTCTCAGTTTAAAGGCAATATATGATTATTCGACAAGTTTCTCGCCGGTTTTTCAGTTTTTTGAACTTTCAGCAGAGCACAGTATAAGCTTCGGGGATTTCATATCATCAATAACATTTGCAAGTCTTTTAAAGGCAATGGCTGTATCGTTTGTGGTATACAGATGCTTTCCCAAAATATCAGTTAAGATACCTGAATATTTACTGCTTATATTTTCAGGAGCAGGAATATTTATTCCCAATTTGATTACAGGGTTTACAAAAAAATATGCCAAATGGGATACAGACGGACATAATGGATATATATCATCATTTTACAGTTATTTTTTTCTTGTAATTTTTATGCTTACTGCGGTTCATATGATTTATTCGCTGATAAAAAGCAAAAAATGCAAAAGTGTATTTTTATATACAATATTTGCAGGAGTATTTTTCTGCTGTATAACAGCGGATATAACAACAGATGTATGGGGAGAGCATTACAGAACGCTTTATCTTAAATACAGAAGCTTTGACGAAGCGGTTTCAGGGGATTTTATAACAGGGCTTGATGACGGCACAGACATATATATTCCTGACAATGTTGGAATTCATGCAAATATGGATTATACACAGGACTATGTTTCCATATATACAGATAAGAAGCTTTATTTCCATACAGATATATCAGAGCTTGATTTCAGCAGAAAGACGGTATGCATGAGATGCAAGTCAGAATATAATGCAATGGTTATGGGATATATAGACAGTAATTTTTATGCAAAAACCTTATATGTAGCAGTAGCTGACGGAAAGACCTGTACAGTCAGAATGGTTCTTGATAACGGAAGTGTAGTTGATTATGAAAATCTGAAAAACGGAGATATTATAACAGCCGAAAGAGGCAGATGCTTTGATTTATCATAAAATCTGTTCAATATTGACTGAAATATAAGCCTGTGTTTAGGCTATATGAAAAAAATTTTTTATTATGGCTTAATATGGAATAAACTACTTGACAAATACTAAAAAAAATTGTATTCTTAAAGAAATATCTATTTAAGAAAGGTATAAAAAATATATTTTTTATACCTTTTAAATTAAGATATATATATGAGGAGGTTATTTTTTATGCTTACAGATGCCAACAGCAAATTTCAGAAAGAAGGACTGACATTTGATGACGTTCTGCTCATTCCTGCAAAGTCGAATGTTACTCCTAACATGATAAATCTGAAAACAAAACTTACAAAGAACATCACACTTAATACACCGGTTATGACATCGGCTATGGATACCGTAACAGAATCAAAAATGGCAATCGCAATTGCCAGAGAGGGCGGTATAGGTATTATTCACAAGAATATGACGATTGAACAGCAGGTTGACGAGGTGGACAAGGTAAAGCGTTCTGAAAACGGTGTTATTACAAATCCTTTTTCTCTTACAGAAGACCGTTTTGTATATGAAGCTGATGAGTTGATGGGAAAATATAAAATATCAGGAGTTCCTGTTGTTGACAAGAAAGGAAAGCTTGTCGGAATTATTACAAACCGTGATATGCGTTTTATGGTTGACTACAATGTAAGAATTGCCGATGTTATGACAAAAGACAATCTTATTACAGGCAAGGTCGGAACAAATCTTGACGAAGCACAGGAAATACTTCGTAAGCATAAAATAGAAAAACTTCCGCTTGTTGATGATGAGGGATATCTTAAAGGACTTATTACAATAAAGGATATTGAAAAGGCAGTGCAGTTCCCTAATTCCGCAAGGGATTCAAAGGGAAGGCTTTTATGCGGAGCTGCAATCGGTGTTACAAATGATGTGCTTGACCGTGCAAAAGCTCTTATAGATGCACAGGTAGATGTACTTGTACTCGATTCAGCACACGGACACAGTGCGAATATTATAAACTGTGTTAAAAAGATAAAAGAAGTATTTCCGGATACACCGGTTATTGCAGGAAATATTGCAACTGCCGAAGCGGCTGAAGAACTTATACAGGCTGGAGCAGACTGTATAAAGGTAGGTATAGGTCCTGGTTCAATCTGTACAACAAGAGTTGTATCAGGTATAGGTGTTCCTCAGATTACTGCAATATATGACGCAGCTTGTGTTGCTCAGAAATATGGTATTCCTGTAATTGCAGACGGAGGAATTAAGTATTCAGGAGATATTGTAAAGGCACTTGCAGCAGGAGCAAATGTGGTAATGCTTGGTTCATTGCTTGCAGGCTGTGAGGAAGCACCCGGTGCTATGGAAATATTCCAGGGACGTTCATTCAAGGTTTACAGAGGAATGGGAAGTCTTGGAGCAATGGAATGCGGTTCAAAGGACAGATATTTTCAGGCTGATACAAAAGACACAAGAAAGCTTGTTCCGGAAGGCGTTGAAGGACGTGTACCATACAAGGGAGCAGTATCGGATACAATATTCCAGCTTTGCGGAGGAATCCGTTCAGGAATGGGATATTGTGGCTGTCCTGATATACCATCACTTCATGAAAAAGCAAAATTCGTAAGGATTACAGGTGCAGGACTTAAAGAAAGTCACCCGCATGATATATATATTACAAAGGAAGCACCGAACTATTCAGCCCAGATTTAAGATTTATTTGGAGCGAGAAAACTGCATGATATAAGAATTACAGTTTGGCTGTATCTTATGAACTTAACAGTATTCGGAAGCATTGCACTGACAGTAATGTTGTGCATGGAAGGTCAGGCAGAGTCGAATAAATGGGGAGAAAATTCAAAAATCATGACGTAAAGCGGAGAAGGGATAAAAATGAGTAAATTAATGGCAAACTATATAGCAATGTGGACAAAGATGTTTGATTTCAAGACACGTTCAAGCCGTTCAGAATACTGGTATGCAGTTCTTGGAACAGTTATTTTTTCAATCATACTTATGATTGTACTTGCAGTTATAGGCGGGATTTTAAATGTAATAGGCATTAGTTTTACAGGTGTGGCATCACTTATATATTCTGTTTATTATATTTTGTCATATATAGCATCAATTTCACTTGGAGTGAGAAGACTGCATGATATAGGAATGACAGGCTGGCTGTATCTGATAATTCTTACAGGTATCGGAAGCATTGCACTGATTGTAATGGCTTGTATGGATAGTCAGTCAGGATATAACAAGTGGGGAGCAAATCCTAAAGGTATATAATTACATATGAATTTTTGAGCAGAATATTAACGGGCAGGATTTTAAAGGAATTCTGCCCGTTTCTGAAAGGAAGTAAAAAATCAGTTGAAATATATAGATTTTCATGTTCATGCATTCAATGACAAGATTGCGGAAAGAGCGATTCAGAGCCTTGAAACAACAGCAGGATATAAAGCATTATCAGACGGCACTTTAGCTGATACAAGGGTTAAATATGAGTATTATGGCATTGACAGGGCAGTTATACTGCCTATTGCAACAAAGCCTTCACAGCAGACTGTAATCAATAACTGGGCAGCTGAAATACAGGACAGTCGTTTTATATCATTCGGAAGTGTTCACCCTGATGCAGAAGATGTAATGGAAGAACTTGAACGTATTAAATCGCTCGGACTTAATGGAATAAAACTGCACCCTGATTATATGAATATATATGTTAATGATGAAAGAATGATAAAGGTATTCAGAAAATGTTCAGAGCTTAATCTGCCGGTTGTAATTCATTGCGGATATGACCCGTATTCTCCGGAAAAGTCTTATGCAAGTCCTGAAATGATATCGGAAGCATTTGATAAAGTGCCTGAAATGACATTGATAGCAGCACATCTTGGCGGAGTGTGTATGTGGGACGATGCAGAAAAGTATCTTGTTGGAAAACAGGGAAACTTGTATTTTGATACAGGTGTATTAAGCATTGAATTTACGGGAATAAAACTTGGTCATAATCAGTTTGAACGAATTGTTAAAAGCCACGGTGCTGACAGAATATTATTTGCAAGTGATTTTCCGTGGGATAATCCGCTTAATGAGATTGAAATGATACAAAGCCTTGATATTTCTGATGATGAAAAGGAAATGATATTTTATAGAAATGCGGTCAGACTGCTTGGAATATAAAAAATAGAGAATTTTTTTAACAATTGTGAAGGATTATACATTTCATCATAATGTTTTCTGAATTGAAGTCACAGCTGTAGTTTTATACTGTATTCTGAATAATTTCCATCAATACCGGAAACAGATTTGTACAGTAAAAATTATATGAAATTATTAATTGTAAAGTGCTTGATTTTATATAAGCATTGTGTTATAATAAATGTAATAATATATAAAAAAACGGAGGTAACGAATGAAATGAGTGCTGTAGAAATTGTATGCGGTATTTTGCTTATTATATCATGCCTTATAGTTATTGTTCTCTGCATGATGCAGGATACAAAATCTCAGGACGGCATGACTTCTGCCATAACAGGTTCTTCGAATGATTCATTTTACGGAAAGAATTCAGGCCGTACCAAAGAAGCTATACTTATAAAGATTACAAGAGTTTTTGCAATTGTACTTTTTGTTATAACTCTTGCTTCAACAGTTGTACCGATTATTGTATCAAATCTTTCCGAATAATTGATTTTCAGACTGTAAATTTTAAAAGCATGGCAGTTTTTCAGCTGTCATGTTTTTTTGTTATATTATACATATGTGCATATAATAACATTGTAGGCATATATAATAAATTCAGGAAAGGTGTAATTTTATGAGTGAAAAAAGCAATGTGAGAGCATACAGAAATAAAATACTTGTATTTCTTAATAAAACAGGAAAAAAACCGCTGTCATTCAAAGAGCTTGCTAAGAAATGTCGTTCCAAAAAAGGAAGTGACAAGGAGTTTACACAGGCTGTAGCTGAACTTGTGGAAAAGGGAATGATATTTGAAAGAAAGAGGGGATTTGTGCTCAGTGCAGTTCTGGGGCTTATACCTGCTAAAATTTCAAGGATAAACCGCACATTTGGATTTGCAGTCAGGAATGATGATAAATCTGAAATATTTATTCCCGGAAAATATCTGATGGGTTCAATGCCTGATGATGATGTACTTATACATCTTATTCCATCAAGAACAGGTTCTCCTGAAGGGAAAGTCGTATCGGTTCTTAAAGAAAATTCACAGCGTCTTTCAGGAATGGTTATGGAATATGAACATCAGTTTTATATAGTTCCTGATTCCATGAGCAATAATCATGTGAAACTTGTAAAAGGCGGCGATATTCATTTCAAGGCAGGAGATAAAGTTATTGCTGAGATTGTAAAGAGGGGTTCAAGGCATTCCGAACATATTGCAAAGGTTGTTATAAATTTCGGAAATTCAGACAGTGCAGAAAACTGTTCACTTTCAATACTTGCACTTCACGGAATTGAAACTGAATTTTCACAGCAGATAAGAAATGATGCTGAAAAGCTTGAAAAAGCAGGGATAAGCAGTGAGGATACAGCAAACAGGCTTGACCTCAGATATGAGCCGATATTTACCATAGACAGCTTTGAATCAAAAGACCTTGATGATGCAGTATCAGTTCATAAGTTAAGTGACGGTGGCTATATGCTTGGAGTGCATATTGCCGATGTTTCCCATTATGTGAAAGGAAACAGCAATATTGACAAAGAAGCACTCAACAGGGGAACAAGTATATATTATGCAGACAAGGTTATTCCTATGCTTCCGGAATCGCTTTCAAATGGTATCTGTTCGCTTAATCCGAATGAGGACAGGCTTGCATTTTCGGCAATTATGAAATTGACTCCTGACGGCAGCTTAAAGGAGTATACATTTAAAAAAAGTGTAATTTGTTCACGGGTAAAGGGGATATATTCTGAAATAAATAAAATACTTGATGGTACTGCGGGTGATGAGATAAGGGAAAAATATGCAGAGGTTATGGACAGCATATTTCTTATGAAAGAGCTTGCAGATATTCTTTCAGTCAATAAGGATAAAAGAGGAGCTCCGCAGATTGAAACATCTGAAAGCAAGATTATAGTAAAAGATAATGTATGCTGTGATGTAACCGCAAGGGAAAGAGGCATAAGTGAGTGTATCATAGAGGAATTCATGCTCATGGCAAATGAAGCGTGTGCAAAATTTGCAAGGGAAAAGAATATACCGTTTGTTTACAGAGTGCATGAAAATCCCGATGCCACAAGAATTGATAATCTTAAGGAAGTTCTTGACCGTCTTAATATAGAATATCCTCCGTTTTCATCTCCCAAGCCTGCACATCTTGCACAGATTCTTAAAAATACGCATGATATGGAAATTTATCCTGTTGTAAATGTAATGGTTCTTCGAGCAATGGCAAAGGCTAAATATATGAATAAGCCACTGGGACATTTCGGACTTGCACTTGATGACTATGCACATTTTACATCACCTATAAGAAGATATCCTGACCTTGCAGTTCACCGCATATTAAGTGATGTTATAAGCGGAAAGGATATTGAATGGCTTAACAAGCGTTATGAATCATTTACATTAAATGCATCTGAACGTTCCACCAATGCGGAGATAAAGGCTATGACAGTTGAACGTGAATGCGAGGATTGCTATAAGGCTGAATTTATGTCATCAAAGCTTGGAATGGAATTTGGCGGAATAATTTCAAATGTAACAGAATTCGGATTTTATGTTGAGCTTGACAATACAATAGAAGGGCTTGTTCATGTAAATTCAATGCCTGAATGTAATCTTGAATATGATGGAATGATGAGCCTTAAAGATACAATATCCGGCACAACATTCACCGCAGGTGACAGAGTAAGAATTTTATGTGCGAAAGCTGATGTAAACAGCGGAAACATTGATTTTAAATATGTCTGTAAAACGGGGGATTGAGTTTATGAATAGACAGTCTGTACTTATAGATAAGATGACGGAATATTTCAGTAATGACCCTAAAAGAATACAGCATTTTATAAAAGTTTATGCATTTGCCAAAACTATTGGAGAACTTGAAAATATTGATGAAGATACACTTTTTATTCTTGAAACGGCATCAATTGTACATGATATAGGGATAAAGCCGAGTGAGCTTAAATATGGGAACTGCAATGGAAAAAATCAGGAAAAAGAGGGGAGTGTACCTGCAAGGGAAATACTTTCATGTCTTGGGTATAATGACAGAGTAATTGATAGGGTATGTTTTCTTGTTTCACATCATCACACATACAGCAATATAGATGGGATTGACTGGCAGATATTAATTGAATCGGATTTTCTTGTAAATGCATATGAGGACGATATGGAAAAAGAAACAGTGCAGAATGTATATGATAAGTTGTTTCGTACGGAAAGCGGAAAGAATATCTGCCGTACAATGTTCGGGTTGAAATAATTTGATAAAAAAATAAATTCAGAGAAATTCAAATTATAAGAATTTCTCTGAATTTTTTAATTTATTTATTCCAAACTTACAGTAGGTTCATCATCGTCATCATCATAAGTTATATTGTTTACAGGAACTTCAGAAGTAATCTGGCTTTGCTGTTCATCAATAATCTGAGTCTGCATTTGTTTTGCAAGTTCCTCGTCTTTTTCAAAAAGCATATTGCACTTATCACGTTTAGCCTTATATTTTGCGAGTTTAGCCTTATGTTCAGCAGCTCTTTTTTCTGCTTCATATTTTTTTTCACTGACCTGAAGCTTTAATGTATCGACCATATATTCAAGCACGTCTGAATTGAAAATCAGTGCAAGGGAAATATCGTCCTGACTGCCGTGATGAGTTCTTTTTTTGAGATTATTTTCAATCATATTTTCAGAGCGTTCCAAATCGTTAAGCTGGCTGACGATTATATGGTTATATTCCTCAAAACTTTCCTTGCTTGAGAATGATGTATAAAGCCCATCAGTGGAAACAAGCATAGCAATGGGGTTATTTCCGATTCTGTAGAAATAGTTGAACATATCGAGGGCATTGGAATTGCACATGGAAGCAGTAAGGTTTGCAGGACAGCTTTCATCGTCCACAATGGGCATAACGGTACTGCCATCATCATTGACAAGAACCATGCTTCCGTCACCGAGCTGGATTCCGAAACAGAAATGTGTTGTCATAAAAACAGCGATAAGGGTAGTTCCGTATATGGATTCAAGTTTTATTTCTGCAAGTTCTTCTTCGGTAAGTCGTACAGTTTCTTCAGGTTTCACAGGAACTGCATCATGATAATTATTGACGATATCATTCCAGCAGAGTATAGTTTTTTTCTGAATTTTTTTGATAACATCATCGGGATTTTTGATAAAAGCGGCTTCAAAGAGCGACATATTCTGGCAGAGAGTTTCAATTGTGTCGCATACAGCATGAACAGCGGCTTTTGAACCGATATCACTGCGGAAATGTCTTTTGCTTCCATGACCATCTGCAACGATAGCAATAGCATAATTATCGTTTATTTTAACAGCAGACCAGTCCTGACAAACAGTTCCGGCATCTATATGACTTGCACCTATTACAGTTTTATTAAGTCCGTTGAACAAGATTTATCCCCCCTGTCTGACAAAAAACTGATAATTGTTATTCAGGGCTGATTACCAGCCTGCATCAAGGGTATGGTCATTTGAATTGTCAATCGAGCCCATTATATCCTGAATTTCCTTGCCGAGCTGGCTTTGTTTCTTGTTGGCAACATCGTTTATATCGAGTTCATGTTCACATTCGTCTGAGAGAGTCATGCTTTTGCTTCCAATCTGAGATGAAGTAACAGCAACTCTCTTGATAAGCTGGGCAAGCTGAACTCCTGAATAAGCATGAACGACAGTTTCCTTGCTTCCTGTAAATTCGGCAAGCATATCATCATTGGCTTCCTCACCTATGCCGAGAGCAACTTTAAGGGCATATTTATACCAGCTGTTTGCTTCAAGGTATTTAAGACCTGTTTTATAGTCATCAGTTGGGAAACCGTCTGTAAGCAGGAATATTACAGGAGCGAATGACATAGACGGTGAGCTGAGAAAAGTGCTTCTTGAAAGTTTGGCTGCAAGTTCGGTGAAAGCCTCACCCATATCAGTAACGCCATTTGCTTTAAGAGGAGTCCATGTGAAATCTTCAACGGATATAGGTTCGGCATACATCCATGCACAGCCTGATGAGAATGTAAGAACGGCTATTTTAACATCAGTATCGGCTTCGCCTATTTTTCTTATTTCAGGGATAAGCTCATCCATAGCGGTATTAAGTTCGCCCATTTTAAGACCTTTCATACTTGAGGAACGGTCTATAAGGAAGAACATAACAAGGCTTCTTTTTGAAACTCCCACAGCGTTAAGCGGGTCATCATCAAATTCGATATTAAACTGATTATCTAATTCACTCATTTAAAAAAATCCTTTCTTCAGACATTTAACGTCCGATTTTTGCGGTAATGTCATTGCCAAAATCGATTTCAAGACCTTTCCAGAGAGGGAAACCGCCTCCGGGAGCAATATTTCTTACAGTTCCGTCCGGCATTTTAGCTTTCCATGTATCGCCTGAAAGATTTTTTATGCCGAATACACCTCTTGAAACTTTATTTTCAACGACTTCACCGGTAACGGTAGTAAAATCATCGCTTGAACGTACAGTATCGCACTTATAGAATTTGCATCTCTGATACAGCGGTATAGTATAATCCTTGTTGCTGAATTTAAGAGCAAAATATTCAGTACCGCACTTCATGCATTTATAATTTCCGTCCTCAAGAATGCCGAACATTGAAGAATATGTGGTTTTTCCGCATACACACGGGATTATATCAGCTCTGAGTCTTATAAAGAGTTTCTGCCATTCATTTTCGATAATTCTTTTTCTTGGTTCAGCAATGCCTGTTGTGAAAGCATATGTAAATGCTTCTTTTATGTAAGGGGGATAAATTCCCCAGAGTTTGATAACATTATCATGAATACCTCTTACAGGTCTGTTGGTATCATCATTCGGGTCGAATACAAAAACAGCATCACGACCGTAATGTTTAAGTTCAGCCATTTCAGTAAGGCATACACTTCTTACGACCTTTTCGCCTTCAAGAGGGTCACCTCTGAAAAGGAGCTTAAAGAGAACAACAGCGAGGGAGTACTTGTCAGTCTGAACATCAGGCTTTGCAATTCCTCTTACTATTTCAGGAGCCATGTATCCCGGCTTTCCTCCAATACCGAAGTTATAGCCTTCAGGAGCGATATTATCGCAGTCGCAGACAACAACGTCACCAGTTTTTATATCGATGAAGAAACCGCCGTCATTAAGGTCCTGATAGCTTTTTCCTGCACGGTGGAGCTGTCTGAAAGCGTTTACGATATTTGCGGCAGCGGTGACAAGGGCTTCAAGGCTCTTGAACTGAACTTTTGTTCTGACAACTCTTTCAATGCCGTTTTCATCAACGATAGTTTCAAGGCGGTACATATTGAGGATATCGACAAACGAATCATAGCCTTCAGGTCTGAGGTCCATTATATATCCGAAACTTGAATAAGCGCCTTCCTTTGTGAGATACTGAGGCCAGAGAAATTTGTTGCTTGGAGCACCGTCTTTTATATTATTTTCGAGATTTTTTCTGAAAGCTTCAGGTTCACGGATTTTGTCGATATTGTACCATTTGAGAGCATATCTGCCACCGTTGAAGTCAACGAGGTATACAGTTCCCTGACCGCCGCTTCCGAGTTTTTTAAGTATTTTAGCAGTGCCGCCATATTCCATTTCGATACTCTGACCTATTTTAAGTTCAGCCATTCAATACACTTCCTTTAAATTCTATATATAAAATTAATCTATCGGTTCATAGGTTGTAAAGTTGAGCTTATTGGCACGGCAATACTTGTGAACATATGAACCGTTTGCACATTCGATAGTAAGCTTCGGACAGAATTCAAAAGCTCTTTCACCGATAAATTTCACACTGTCCGGAATTTTCATTTTTGTAAGATTTTCGCAGCCTGAAAATGCTTCAATGCCTATATTTGAAACTGTATTCGGGATATTTATGACAGTAAGTTTCTGGCAGAATGAAAAAGCACTGTCCTCAATGCTGGAAACGCCATGAGGGATATTGATTGAGAGAAGTCTTTCACATGAACTGAAAGAAGATTTTTTAATTACTCTCAAACTGCTTGGGAGAACAACGGATTTAAGGCGTTTGCATTCAGAGAAAGCATATTCTCCGATAACAGAGATGCTGTCAGGGAGTTTTACAGCTCTTAAAAACTTGTAGCTGTCAAATGCAAAGCTTTCAACTGAAGTAAATCCATATGGTATATTAGCTCTGCCTCTGAATTTGTATTTCATAGCATTTGTGCTGGTAAATTCTTTTTTAGGGAGAGATGAGTCTTCATGAACTTCAGATTTTGAAGCGGATTGATTTGGTGCTGATGAATTTTTTCTGACAGACGGAGCAGCGGTTTCATCTTTATAACCATAGGCTTTGCCATAGTTTACAACAGGTTCATACTGCCAGCCGAGAGCATATGTAAAACATTCGAGAATAAATTCAGCAGCACCTTCAGAAATGAATAGTTCCTTTATCATGTATTCTCTTGATTTATTGACGGCGAGTTTCTGGTCAGCACTGCCCTCAATGAGAGTTTTAAAAACGTCGTTATTTACGACAGTTTTTATAAGTCGTCTTTCCTTTTCATATTCGGGGATATAGTCACTTAGAAGTGAAATAAGTTTTTTATTGTCTTTGAGTATATCAAGTCCGAATGTTTCAATAAGCTGTTTGAGAGCTTCTTTTACACCGGGGTCATTAGATGATGATGATGGGCTTGCACCGGCGGGGTCTGCACCGTCAAGTCTTATTCCGCAGTATGGGCAGGCTATAAATTCTTCGCTTATTTTACTTCCGCATTGTCTGCATTTCATAAATAAAATTACCTCCTGACTTTTTCCGATACAGATTTGCAGTATTATTATATAATTATAGCATATCTGAATCATTTTTTGTACATATTTTTTTATATAAAAACGCAATTAATGAAATTTTGTAAAAAATCACGTATTTTTAACATAAAAATCGTATAAAACAAATTAAAATTTGTTCAAATTCATGATAAAAAAGAGTACATTATTGTATACCGTCCATAATGCCGTTTATAATTTCGGGATAGTACCACTCATCGCTGTTTCGGTTGAGCAGTTTAAAATTACTGCCGTCGTCCCATACAAAGCAGGTTATATTTCTCTGATGAGCAGATTCTACATAGTATTTCATGTATTCAGCACGGACGGAAGTATTATTTTTATTTACAGCACCGAATTCACCGATTATAACAGGAATACCATTTTTGACAAATTTATTGTAAAGCAGGTCGAATCCGCTGTCGAGAGCTTTTTTATCCTCATCGGAACCCCACTCTGATACTTTTGACTCATTGCCGGCGAAATCCCATGGTGAATAGTAATGTATTGAAACAATAATTCTGTCATCATCAGGAACTTTGAGGGCATTTACAGAAGTTTCATCGATTGATGCAGCGTGAGTTGTTACAATCAGATGCCTTGAAGCATTTTTTCCGCCTGATTCTCTGACTGTATCAACAAAGCTCTGGAGAAGATGATTTATAACATCACGTTCTTCCTCAGTACCGCACGTCCATTCATTTTCACCGCCTATTATACGGGGTTCATTAAGACCTTCAAAGAGCAGGTGTTCGTCATAATCCTTGAAAACATTGCATATCTGCTTCCATATTGCAGTATATTGCTTAGTAACATTTTCCTCATCTGCATAAGTCGGATTAAGCCACATATAGTCATCATGATGCACATTGATTATGACATACAAATCATTGTCAATAGCATAGTCAACAACTTCCTGAACTCTTTTTATCCATGATGAATCTATAATAAATTCAGAGTTCATATGTTCTCCCCATGAAACAGGGATTCGTACAGCATTGAATCCTGCATTTTTCACAGTATCAATCATATCTTTTGTAGTAAGAGGATTGCCCCATGAAGTTTCAGCCTTATCCGTATCCTCTGCATCATAGCAGTCGAGTGTATTTCCTAAATTCCAGCCGATACGCATATCCTGCACAATTTCAGAAGATGACATTTCGCTGATGTTCTTATCAGATGAAGTAAAATTATTTTTCACAGGAGTTTCAGCGGATAGTGAAGAAGATGTGCCGTCATTGCTGTATTTAGCTGAAACGGAGTCAAGAGTAATATTATCCTGACTGCTCCACCAGTAGCCGAGCATGACATCGCCGTCTGCATTTATGTAGTCCTTTATTTCATCGGGAACAATCCATGTGAGAGATGCAGAGCTGTCATCAGTTATAAGAGCAATATTTTCAGACTGATACCAGTTATCATCAGTTGCATAAGGACAGCCGTCAGTAAGAGAGATACCGAAAGCGCCGGAAAATTTCTTAAGACTTCCGTCTGAACTTATATTGAAAGTGAAGGTTTGAGGGATATCGCCGTCTGATATAAGAGATGAGAGCGGAATATTGACTGTGCGAGTGCTTTCACTGCCGTAATAGAGCTGTTTGCCGATATCGGCAGAAGAATTGCCGTCAACAGGAATGGTACAGTTTCTTGTATAGTTGCAGATTACACTGCTGAGTTTAAGTTTCTGAACATTGCTCCACCAGTAGCCAATCTGAATGAATCCGTCATCGCTTATTTCTATATAGTCCTGAATATCGGAAGGCACATTCCATTTTATTTCAGCATAAGAGCCTTCTGTATTGCAGGTGAAATCGTCTGACTGATACCAGCCTTCATCTGTAGCTGAAGGGCAGTCGCCTGCAACGGATATTCCACAGCCGCCGGTATAAGTTCCCATATCTGATTTTCCGTCCTCTGAATAAAATACGAAAATGAAAGAATCGATTTTATCGCCTTCCTGAGCGAAATCTGAAAGTTTTATCTTGAAATTCTTGTTATTGTCATAGTCCATAATTTCATTGATATCACTTTTTTCGCTTCCCATTGAAACAGAAATATTTTCAGTGGGGCTTACATGAGGCGGGGAAGTTACTTCAGGTGTTTCAGTTTCAGAGTCATCATTGTTTTCGGTTACGGTATCAGCGCAAGAAGTGTTGTCAGAGGTGGTATCGGCAACTGAATTTTCCTGAACCGAAGATGAAGTATTTTTATTATCACCGCATGATGACATGAAAAAGCATACAGTAGCAAGCGAAGTTATCAGAGAAAGCAGACGGAAATATTTTTTCATATTCTAATTCTCCTTTATAAAAAACATATATCACTTAACATTATTCAATTAATTATAACATAAAACATGGATTTTTTCAACACTAAAAAACATAAATAAGGAAAATATAGTTACGAAAAAAGGCGGATAAGAGTATAATTTTTGTACAAAATACAAAGTCCGCAACATTTTTGTATAAAACCATATTTGTTAATTACTGTAAGACAGCATATTGTTATTTTTTTAAATTTCTGATAGACAGTAAATTTATTTGAAGAAAAAATATAAAACTATATTGACAAAATAAGAAATAATAATTATAATTATAAGTGTAATATAACATATAATACACTTACAGGAGGAGGGATATTTTTGATTAATATTGATTTACAGAGCAGAGTGCCGATATATGAACAGCTCCGCAGAGGAATAATAGAGCTTATAATAAAAGGTGTTCTGAAAGAGAATGACCAGTTGCCAAGCATCAGAAATCTTGCAAAGGAACTGAGTATCAATCCTAATACAATAGCAAAGGCATATCAGTCACTTGAGCGTGACAAGATAATATATTCAACGATGGGCAGGGGAAGTTTTGTGTCACCAGTAAATGAAACAATTATAAAAAAACAGATATTATCGGAATTTGACGAGTATATAAACGAGGCAATGAAAGCCGGTATTACAAAGGAAGAACTTATTGAAAGGATTAACAGTATAACGGGGTGATTATATGATTGAACTGAAAAATATTGTAAAGAAAATTGATGATAAGGTAATACTTGATAATATTAACCTTAGTATACCAAAAGGGACAGCATATGGACTTTTAGGTTCAAACGGAGCCGGAAAGTCAACGATTTTAAGGCTTTTATGCGGAATATACCAGCAGGAAAGCGGAGAACTTACAATTGACGGACAAAAAGTTTTCAACAACAACAGCATAAAGGAAAGGATATTCTTTATAAATGATGAAACTATACAGTTTACATCTTATACGCTGAAATCTTTAAAGGATTTTTATAAGAAATTTTATCCTGAATTTTCAGAGGAACTTTTTGAGAAATTGAGAAATCAGGTAAATTTACCGCTTGACAAGAAACTGAGCAAATTCTCAAAGGGCATGAAAAGACAGGCAGTAGTTATAACAGCACTTGCCTGCAAGACGGATTATCTTTTTCTTGATGAGGCGTTTGACGGACTTGACCCGTCAATGAGAATAATAGTCAAAAGAATGATAGTAGATGCAATGATTGACAGGGAACTTACGACAATAATTTCATCGCATAACTTAAAGGAAATAGGAGAGGTATGTGATTCGGCAGCACTTGTACATCAGGGAAAAATAATATTTTCAAGCGGAATTGATGAGATACAGTCAAATGTGCATAAGATACAGGCAGTATTTACAGGAGATAAGAAATATAAAAAGGAAGATTTCAGGGATATTCAGATACTTCATATAGAAAATTCCGGAAGCGTTTACAGAATAATTGCGAAAGGAAGCGAAGCCGAGGTTAAAAGGATTATAAATGCGGAAAATCCGACACTTATCGAGATAATACCGCTTACACTTGAAGAAATATTTGTATATGAAATGGAGGGGCTTGGATATGGATACAAGGAAAATTAATGCATTTGCATCAAATTTCTGGATTAAGCTTACAGCCAATAAAAAACTTTTTATAGTTTCATGTATAGTAAATCTGCTTGGAATACCGATGTTTATATTTGCGAAAGTATTTGAGGTTAAAGTTGAAAATATGAAACAGGTTGCTGACTATACTGAGGATTATTTATATTATTATATGATATCAATAGTATCGATGTGCATATTGCTTGTAATAGTGCTTATATCAGCATTCAGTATGTTTAATTATCTTTACAGTAAGCCGATGGTAGATGTTATATATTCATTGCCTATAACTGTAAACCAGAGATTTTTAAGTGATTATCTTGCAGGCTTTGCAGTAACAGCAATACCTTATGCGGCATCGCTTGTAATATCGCTTATAATTAACGGCATAGCATTTGCAGCAGTACCGGCATGGGCGACGCATAAAATTCAGGGCGATATTGGCAGTACATCAATTATACTGCATGGATATCTTTATGTATTTCTTGTAATGCTTATGCTTTATACGCTGACAGTGCTTGTACTTACATTCTGCGGAAGCATAATAGAGGGAATAGGCTATACAGTGATTGTAAATGCAATAGTTCCTGTAGTTGTATTTATTTTATTTGAATTTACAGCAGGGTGTGTATATGGAATGTCAGAATCATTATCGGCATTTGGATTTCTTAAATATATAACAGTATTAGGCGGACTTGAGGTTGTATTTAATTTAATAGAAAATATTGTTGAAACAAATACATTGCAATATGCAGAGTGTTCACTTCAGGGAGCTGACTGGGCAATTATATATTTTCTTGTAACAATGGCAGTACTTGTACTTGCATACTTCCTTTACAGAAAGAGAAAAGCGGAAGATGTAACAAAGCCGTTTGTATTCAAGGCAGTATATTATATAATAATGACCTGCATATGCTTTTGTATATCAGCAGGCATCGTAGTATTCTCAGTAATGAGCGCAGATGATGTAAGAATATCAGCAGGTATTCCATGGATTATAGCCGGTGCGATAGTATTTTTTATACTTGATACACTTCAGAACAGAGGATTTAAGAAATTCGGAGCGGGTGTTATTAAATATATTGCAATGACAGGCGGTTCAGTGCTTGTGCTTATGGCAATAGTGTGGACAGACGGATTTGGAAGTACATATAATATACCTGATACTGGAGATATTGAAAGCATCACATATATGTGTGATTTATCTCCGTTTGATTACGTATGTGATTCAATAACAATCACCGAAAAAGAGGAAATGGAAATAATACGTTCGATTCATAATGATATCATAGATGACTATAAAAATTTTCTTTCAACGAAACCGAATGCTGCACAGAGAATTAGGTATTCGCCTGAAAAGTCATGGTACACTATACAAATTGTATATAATCTCAAATCAGGACGTTCAGTAGTAAGGAATTACAGCATTGACTGCAATGAAATCTATGAACTTTATAATCTTTATCTTACAGATAATCACATAGAAAATATTATAAGCCGTCTTAAATATAATTATTCAGATGAATGCTATAGCAAAAGTGAGATGTATGTAAACCCTTATATAAGTGACAAGCTTGGAAATTATATCAATACAAATGTAAGCAGGGATAAGATGTCTGAACTTATATCGGCATATGAAAAGGATTTGAAAAATGCAGATATAAATGAGATTATGAACGAAGCAGAAACATATTGCTTTATAGATGGATATGCAGTGCTTACAACATATACAAACACAATAAACTATCTTAAAGAAGAACTTGGCATAGAGATAACAGAAGAAAGAGTTATGAATACAGCCATAGATGCAATAAATGAAAACGAAGCGATTATATATATGGATTGCTCCGTAATTGCAGATTATGCAAAAACAGACTTTTTATCACCATTCATAAATGTTGAATCAAAACCAAATGAACAGGCATATAGTGTAGATATCAGCTATGCAAACAAGAAAAAATTTGTTGAAATGCTTGTACACGCAGAGCCATGTTATATTACAAATGATTTGAATTCAGTGATGATATCATACAATGGTGAGTACTATGTACTTCCATCTAAGTACAGAAGTTATGCAGAGGATTTCATTGAATCTCTTGACAGTTCTGATTATTATATTTTAAATCAGGAATATTTTGATAATCTTAACAGTAATGAAGATTATCGTTATTATTGTTGGTTTTAATAAATCTCTCCTTAAATATATAAATAAAATGCAGGGAACGGATATAATATCTGTTCCCTGCATTTTAATATTTTATAAAAGGTAAAAAAATTAGTCAACAATATCAACTTTCATAAGGTTTGTAGTGCCTGAAACACCGAGAGGGACTCCTGCTGTTATAACAACAAGGTCACCATGTTCAACATAGCCTGCATTTTTAGCAGCCTCAACGGCAGAAAAGAAAAGTTCATCAGTATTTGTTTTTTCATCAATCATAATAGGGCTGACACCCCATGACATATTCATCTGACGGCAGGCAGTTTCGCTTGTTGTACAGCTTATAATCGGAGCATCAGGGCGGTATTTTGAAATAAGTCTTGCAGTAGAACCAGCTTTTGTAACGGTGATAATAGCTTTTACGTTGAGGTCATGAGCAGTGGTAACGGTAGCATGAGCGATAGCATTTGCAATATTTGAATTGCTTGAAATACCTCTGCTTGAAAATCTTTTTCTGTAGTCAATATTTTTTTCAGTAGTTTCAGCGATAAGAGCCATAGTTTTAACTGTATCGATAGGATATGCACCGGCAGCAGTTTCACCTGAAAGCATTATAGCACTTGTGCCGTCATAGATAGCATTAGCGACATCGGTTATTTCAGCACGGGTAGGACGTGGATTTGAAATCATAGATTCGAGCATCTGGGTAGCAGTTATAACCTGTTTGCCTGCATTGTATCCCTCTCTTATAAGTTTTTTCTGAATAGCAGGTATCTGTTCAAAAGGAATTTCAACACCCATATCACCACGGGCAACCATAATTCCGTCAGCGGCTTCAAGGATTTCATCGATATTTTCAACACCGTCAAGATTTTCAATTTTAGCGATAATTCTTACATCAAACCAGCCGAGGCTCTGAGTGTATTTTCTGAGATAGTTAATATCAGCGGAAGTTCTTACGAAACTTGCGGCAATGAAATCGTATCCCATTTTTGCACCAAATTCAAGGTCATTCATATCAGAATCGCTGAGATAAGGCATAGATAGTTTAATTCCGGGAACATTTATGCCTTTATTATTGGAAAGTTTTCCGCCATGAATTATACGGCAGGTGATATCAGTACTTGTAACGCTTTCGGCAACAAGTTCAATAACACCATCATTTATGAGAATTTTTGTGCCGATACTTATATCCTGAGGTAGTTTTTTGAATGAAACACTGCCTATTTCAGAGGTACAGGGAACATCACGGGTAGTAAGTATATAAGTGTCACCGTCTTTTATATCAACAGGCTTGTCATCAACAAATTTTCCGAGTCTTATTTCAGGACCTTTTGTATCGAGCATGGTAGCGACAGGGAGACCGAGTTCCTCACGGAGTTTTACGACCTGTCTGAAACGTTTTTCATGCATGGTATAGTCACCATGTGAAAAATTGAAACGGGCAACATTCATACCTGCAAGCATAAGTTCACGGAGTACGGAATCGTTATCCGTTGCAGGACCAATTGTGCAGACAATTTTTGTTTTTCTCATACATTAAAAATCTCCTTTTCTTTTAGGTATAAAAAAATTCTTTATATAAAAACAGGTTTTTATAATCCTGAATTATCTTTCATCAACCGGAACATAATCGATAGGTTTTGTAATAGCCTTATAAGCAGGACGGATAATTCTGCTGCCTGTCATAAGTTCTTCCATGCGGTGAGCGGACCAGCCTGCAAGGCGAGCTGTAGCAAAGAGAGGAGTGTATAAATCCTTTGGAATACCGAGCATTTTATAAACAAGTCCTGAATACATATCAACATTTGCACACATAATTTTGTCATCGCCTTTAACTTCTTTGAATATCTCAGGAGTAAGCTTTTCGATAGTATTAAGCAGACGGAATTCTCTTTCAATTTCCTTGCCGGCAGCGAGCTCAAAAGCTTTTCTTTTAAGAATTTGTTCTCTTGGGTCTGAAAGGGTATAGACAGCGTGTCCCATACCATATATAAGACCGGAATGGTCATTTGCTTCTTTTTTAAGAATTTTTCTTATATGGTCAGCAACCTGACCTTCATCTTCCCAGTTCTTAACATTTTCCTCGAAATTTTCGAGCATCTGTATAACCTTGATATTAGCACCGCCATGCTTTGAACCTTTAAGCGAGCCGATAGCGGCAGAATATGCGGAATATGCATCAGTACCTGAAGATGTGAGTACACGGCAAGTAAAAGTTGAGTTATTTCCTCCGCCGTGTTCAGCATGGAGCATGAGGAGAGTATCAAGCAGCTGAGCTTCTTCTTTTGTATATTCCCTGTCATTTCTTAAAAGCGAGAGAATAGTCTGTGCAGTATTTTCATTAGTATTTATCGGGTGCATGACAAGGCTGTCATTATGGTAATAACTTCTTTTAACCTGATAAGCACTTGTCATTATGACGGGCATTTTAGCGATAAGGCTGAGAGATTTTCTTATTTCATCATTAAGTGTTTTTACTTCAGCATTGCGGTCATATGAATAAAGAGCGAGGACAGCACGTCCGAGCTTATTCATAACGTCAGGTGACGGAGCTTTTAAAATCATATCAACGATGAAATTTGGAGGGAGTTCCCTTGAGTTATTCATAAATTCAGTAAAATTTTCGAGTTCGGTTTTTGAAGGCAGTTTTCCGAAAATCAGCAGGTAAACAGTTTCTTCAAAACCATATCTGTCTTCTTTTTCGACATTTTTGACGAGGTCACGTACATTATAACCTCTGTAGATAAGTTCGCCTTCCATAGGTTCACGTTCTCCCTCATTGACGATATATCCGTGAACGTTGCAGATATTAGTAATGCCTGCAACAATGCCGGTACCGTCAGAGCGTCTTAAGCCTCTTTTTACATGGAATTTATCATAAAGCTTTGAATCAATCTTTGAAGCTGCAAGAAGTCCTTCACAAAGTTTTTCAATATGGTTGTTGTTTTCAAACTGAAAGACATTTCTGTTTGTTTCTTCTGTTTTAGATGTCATAAAAATCAACCTGCTTCCATAAAATATCTTATAATATATAATGATACACTAAAATAAAATAATTGTCAATGCAGGGTGTTGTGAAAATGAAATAATGAAATTAAAACAGACAAAAACTGATAAAATTAAATTTATCGGGCAGAAAATTCAGTTATTTATAAGGGGGAGAAATTCACTTCCATATTCATTATTATGGATATCACAGCCTATGAGGTTATTTTCATGTATAATAAGAACAGCATTTATATTTTCATCGTTGTTCATATAGTATGTATAAATATCAGCCTCTTTGCCCTTATAGTCGGAAAGGTCAAATCCCTGCTGTATCTGTAATTTATTATATTCATTATATATATGATTAAATTCTGACGGGATATTAACGGTACGGCATTCATAATTATCCTCACAGACATCATATCCGTTTATATTCAGGAAACCGACACGGCTTGTATTGTTTTCAAGCTGTATGCTGTAAGATTTTTCTGAACTGCTGATGGCTGATACAAGACCGGCAATGAATACAGCGGAAAGAGTTATTATTGCAGTCAGCTTTAATTTTCTGACATTAACTGAAAAGCAGAGCATTTTGATTCCTCCATATTATATTATGGTATATTATATGGAATTAATTTTAAATTTATGCAAAAAAACGTCTGCCGAAAAGTGGCAGACGTTTTTGATTACTATTAAAATTACGTTATTTTATAATCTGAAAGAGTTCTCCGATAATCGGGAGAGATTTTGCCTTACCCTGAAAGGCATTTATAAGACCGAAAAGCATAAATATAAGACATATAATACTGATGACTATGCTTATGATGCTTCCGATTACAGGAATATGGCTTACAATTTTTATGGCAATACCAGCAATAATATCGAATATAAGATAGATAAGAGCCTGATTTGCATGAAATTTTCCGAAAGCAGAGTTATTTCCTGCAACGAGAGGAAGGAAAAAGAGAATACCACTGCCAAGGTAAGCAAGACCTGACCATATTTTATTTGCTTCTATATCAGAACTGGCATACTGTTCAGTATAATCGGGGGTATTGAAGATTGAACCTAAATCCATAGTAAAAGACTCCTTTCATAAATAATGCTTTAAAGCTTATAGCAATGATAGCATAAAAAGAACTTAATTTCAACTGCTTTTTTTACAATTTTAAAAGTTTGTTTAATATGCGTATAATCTGACATTAAACTACATTTATATTGTTTATTTTTTCTGACCGAGTTCGGAGATAGCCTTAATGAAGCTGTCGACATCTGTAAATTCCTTATATACTGAAGCAAATCTTATATATGAAACAGAGTCGATAGATTTAAGCTTTTCAAGAACCATATCGCCTATTTCGGAGGAAGTTACAAGAGTACGCATTTCATTGGCATAATGGTTTTCAATGCTGTCAACAATGGCGGAAACCTGTTCCATAGTAATGGGACGTTTTTTTATGGCACTGAAAATACCGCCTATAAGTTTATTTTTATCAAACGGCTCAAAGGAAGCATCTTTTTTCTGAACCATAAGCAAAGGTTTTTCAACTATTTCATAAGTTGTAAATCTTTTTCCGCAGGAATTGCATTCTCTCCTGCGTCTTTTTCTGCCGTCAGCCGGACGGGAATCAATAACTTTAGTTTCACCAAAACCACAGAACGGGCATTTCATATTTATCAAATCCTTTCAGTTATTTCAGATAATTTTCTGAAGTTTTCAGCGGGATTATCAGCGATTGAACCTTTTAATTTAAA
Source organism: uncultured Ruminococcus sp. (assembly GCA_964426275.1). GTDB lineage: Bacteria > Bacillota > Clostridia > Oscillospirales > Ruminococcaceae > UBA5884. The sequence goes on from CAYRPZ010000002.1 coordinate 54,836, forward strand.
AATCGACAGAAATTTAAAAATATCAAATATTCCGAATAGATTTTCATTGAAATCAAAAGGACGCTCTCCGGAAGATGACAGCGTCCTTTTCTGATAATAAAATTATATCAAAAGCATTTATTATTTTGCTTTAGTCTTTTTTTCTTTTCTTTCATTCCACCATACCCAGAGAGGAGATGCAATAAAGAGTGAAGAATAAGTACCTACAGCCATGCCGAAGATAAGCGGAACTGCAAAGCTTAGAATTGAATCAACACCGTATACAAGTGAAACGATAACGATTGTAAGCATAGCAGCGATTGTAGTAATTGATGTTCTTAAAGAACGTCTTATTGACTGGCTGATACTTGTGTTTACAAGTTTGCTGAGATTTGCCTTTGGCATAAGTTTTCTGTTTTCTCTTATTCTGTCGTAGATAACGATTGTATCATTGATAGAGTATCCGAGAATTGTAAGTATAACTGCCATGAAGTTTGAATTGATTGAGAATCCGAGGAGTATATAAATTCCATATACGATTATGATATCATGGAGAAGTGTGAGAACAGCACATACACCGGCAGACATACCGCCGATTTTTCTGAATCTGAATGCAATATATATGATAAGGAGGATTGCGGAGAATATAACAGCGACAAGACATTTAAGGAAAAATTCACGTCCTGATGTAGGGCTTACATCATTTGAATCGAGAATTTCAATTTCGTTGTCCGTATAAGTTTCCTTAAGTACAGAAGTGAGTTCATTCTGTTTGTCAGCAGTAAGACCTTCATTTGAAACGAATGATATTGTAAGGCTCTTTTTATCATTGTCAAAAAGGTCACCTGTCTGAAGATTAACGCTTGAATCAACAATATCTTCAATTTTCTGTTTTGCAGCTGATGTATCAATGTCACCTGAATATGAGTATGAAATAATAGTACCGCCTTTAAATTCTATATCAACATCAACGCCTGTGAATGTCATTACAGCTGAAAGAACGATAAGAACGGCTGAAACAGTAAAGAATATTTTTTTCTTTTCTATAAAATCATAAGGAGTTTTTTCCTTGAATTTTCCGCAGTAGAATTTTTTATCCTTGAATATACTGAATTTTGAGAGCGAGCCGAGCATAAGCTTTGATGCAAGCACACCCATGAGGAAGTTAAGAATGACGCCGACCATAAGTGTAAAGCCGAATGAATATATAGTACCTTCAGCGGACGCACCGAACATAAAGAATACCCAGCTGAGAAGTTTTGCGAATATATTTGAAGGAACTGCAAAAGCACCCATAAGAACTATTGCAACGATAACAACAGTTATATTACCGTCAAAGATAGCCGAAAAGGCACGGCTGTAACCAATTTCAAGAGCCTTTTCAATTTTTCTGCCTGCATAAATTTCTTCCTTGATACGTTCAAATGTAATAATATTGGCATCAACGCCCATGCCGACAGCAAGTATGATACCGGCGATACCGGGTATTGTAAGTGTTGAGCTGTCCATAAATCCGAAATAGCCGGATATAACAGCGAAAGTACCTCCGACCTGACCGGTAAGAGCGATAACCGCAACAAATCCGGGAAGTCTGTAGAGAACAATCATATATACTGCTATGAATGCAAAAGCGATTATGCCGCTTAAAATCATAGCATTCAAAGCACCTGAGCCAAGAGTAGGTGAAATAGTTTTAAAGCTTGATGTAACGAGATTGAAAGGCAATGCACCTGAATTAATTTTGTCAGCAAGACTTTTTGCATCGTCATATTCATAATCTCCTGAAATGACAGCACGTCCGTCAGTTATATGGGCAGAAACTCTTGCAGTATTAACACAGGTTTCGTCCATCCATATGGAGATTGAACCGCTGTTTTCATAAAGTCTGCCGGTAGCATCAGCAAATTTTTCAGAGCCTTCATCTGAAAATTCAAGGGCGACAACATATTCTGATTCACCGGTTGACTGGTCCTGCTGTCTTGAAACGTATGCATTTGCAATATCAGTACCGCTGGCAATAACATTATCCAAATCATATTCAGTACCTTCGATAAATCTGAGCATAGCAGTTTCACCAAGTTCAGCAACAGCGGCTTCAGGGTCAAAATCAGTTTCGCCTGACTGCCATGGAAAGCGGACAATGATTCTGTCCTTGTCATTATCCACATAAACTTCACTGTCATTGATATTAAGTGAAGAAAGGCGGACCTTCATAACTTCCATAACCGAAGCAAGCTGGTCGTCAGTTGCATCAACGCCGTCTTCAGGGGTGAATGTAACATCGACACCGCCCTGAATATCTATACCAAGACGGATATTATTTACTCCGTTTATTCTGGTAGTGGAGATGTCACCATACTGAGTAGTAAAACCGAGAATTGAAGAACCGGTGAATGCCAGTATCAGAATTAAGACGATGAAGAATACAGGTTTTTTGATTTTTTTCACATTTTAACCTCCTAATAAAATCAGTATCCTGAGAAATCGGTATATAACCCGACAATCAATTATAATTATATTCCATACATTAAGAAAAGTCAAGTATTTATATAAAAGTATATAAATTTTTCATATACTATTATAATTATGGAAATTATTGAATTTTGATAATTCTTGCTTCACCGGAATTGAGGGCTTCTTCAGAGCCGTCCTCATATCGTACTTTAAGACAGGCATTATCATCTATATCATAAGCAAAGGCTTTTTTTTCGGCATTTCCTTTTGAAACCATGACATAATTCCCCGTTATGCATGAGCGTCTTTTATATTCGCTTATAAAATCATGATTATCGAGGTTTTGCAGATTTTTTTCGAGAGAATTGAGGATTTCGGCACAAATCCGTGAACGGTCAGCTTTTAAATTACATTCATCTTCAATAGATGAGGCAGTTTCGAGCAGTTTGCAGTCGAATACATTTTTTACGGAATAGACATTAATACCGATACCTATTACAGCATATTCAAGAGCACCGGTTTCAAAGCTCATAGATGCTTCGGTGAGTATACCGCATATTTTTTTGCCATTTAGGAAGATATCATTTACCCATTTAATACGGGTATCTGTTCCGCATACCTTATCGATTGCCTGACAGACGGAAACAGCAGTGCATGAAGTTATAAGCTGTGCGGTTTCCGTCTTGAGGGAATTTTTTATAATAATGCTTATATAAATACCTGTATTTGACGGAGAAACAAAAGTTCTGCCCATGCGACCTTTTCCGGCAGTCTGAATTTCTGAAATCACAGCAGTACCATGTTCAGCATTTTCATGAGCAATTTTTTTTGCATAGTTATTGGTAGAATCGATTTCCTTGAAACATATAATTTTTTTTCCGAGTTCAGAAGCGGTAAGATATTTTCTTACTCTGTTTTCATAGACAGATGAAGTTTCAGGGATAAGCCTGTAACCGTTATTTGAAACGGCATCAATATTGAAACCGTCATCTTTCAGAGAATTGACAGCTTTCCAGACAGCATTTCTGGAAACTCCAATCATATCAGCAAGTTTTCCACCTGAAACATACTGTCCCTCAGCATTTTCGAGAGCCGAGATAACTTTTTCTTTTGTGGACATTTTAATCAGTCACCTTTCCTGTTTTTTTTCGTAATATAATAATAACATTGTACGGAAGAATATGCAAGCAGGAGAGGAGAAAAATTTTTTTATGACAGAGGAGATAATGCTTGTTTTGGCTGTATGTTTGGATATGTTTTTCACAGCATTTTCATATGGCAGAACCGGAATAAAGATACCGCTTTTATCATCACTGGCAATAAGTCTTACAGGAGCAGTTATACTTTCATTTGCACTTGAATTTTCTGAGATAATCGGGCGGTATATACCGAGCCGGCTTTGCATATACGGCGGAGCATCAATACTTTTTGTAATAGGTTCGGTATATTTTTTTCAGAATTTTATAAAGGAACGGCTTAAATGCATGAAGAACAGAAACAGACATATAGATATAATAATAGATGAATGCAGTGCGGACTGTGATAATTCAAAAGTTTTGTCACTTGGTGAAGCGATGATGCTTTCAGTATCGCTTTCCCTTGATTCTCTTGCAAGCGGAGCAGGAGCAGGACTTGAGGGAACAAATGTTATAAGGACGGGAATAATGGCATTGATATGCGGATTTATTGTCATGACGGCAGGGGAATTTTCAGGCAGGGTACTAAAGACAAAATCGGAGAAAAATTTTTCATGGATAGGCGGAGCAGTGCTTATAATGCTTGCAGTTATAAAAATTATTCCATAGAATGTCCCCTGCCTTTATAAAAAAGACAGGGGACTATTTATAATAAAGTGAAAAATTTAATATTGTGAGGTCGGTTACAACTGTTTACTTTTTTTGATATATAAATTAAAAAATACTATAGACAAAATATAAAAAATATGTTAAAATAAATAAAATAATATTCAAAGAAGGAGTAAAAAAAGTGAATAATTATACTAAAATAACTGACTTTAACGGCACACCATGTGTTGAAATCTGTGCAGGAGGATATAAAGCCCTTGTTGCATATGAAATCGGAAGCAATGTTATCCGTCTGAGAGATGAAAAAAACGGTATTGAAATATTCAGATTCAAGCCTGATACTCCGTCAGATGAAATAAAAAAATCCGCAGAAGTATGGGGACTTCCTACACTTTATCTTCCGAACCGTTTTGCAGATGGTGTTCTTAAAACATCAGATGCAGTATATAATCTTCCTGTAAATGAAAAATCACCTTATAACAACCATATCCACGGATTTATACATAAAAGAGTGCATACAGTAAAGGAGCACAATTCTGATGATAAAAAAGCATGGGTAAAAACTGAATATCTTTATGATGAAAAAGACGAATTTTTCAGCAGTCTGCCTATAAAATTTCTTGCCGAATATACTTTTACAGTATCTGAAAACGGTCTTGACTACAGCGTTAAATTCACAAATCTTTCAGACAAGATGATGCCTGTATCTGTGGCAACTCATACAACTATAAATACACCGTTTATTGACGGCGGAAAGGAAGAAAATATCAGAATTGAAGTACCGGTTGGCAACAAATGCGAACTGAATGACAGATGTCTGCCGACAGAAAATATTCTTGAACTTACTGACTGGGACAAGGCATATAAAAACGGCACACAGTGTCCGGTACTTCAGGATATTTCAAATGATATGTACTTTGCAGAGAATATGGAACTTGACGGAAAGAAATTTCATGGAACAGTATTTACTGATACAGAGAGCGGAAAGAAAATCTGCTATGAGGTGTCAGATAATTATAAATTCTGGATTATATGGAATGACAGAGGTTTTAACGGATATTTCTGTCCTGAGCCGATGACGGCAATGATTGATGCACCAAATCTTTCGCTTCCCTCCGATGTAACAGGATATACAGAAATTGCACCGAATGAAAGCTATGAATGTAAACAGCATTTCTTCACAAAATAATTGATAAACCGGATTATATAAAATCATTCAGCTGTGACAAAATAAAATTTCTATGTTTCTGTAGTTTTGTTTTGTTTGAAAATGGAGAAATATTAAAAAACTACAT
>CAYRPZ010000003.1:0-46865 GCA_964426275.1 uncultured Ruminococcus sp.
GTTCAAGATGTACGGTATTTATGAACAGCAGTGTAAAGCAGGCTCAGAAGGACGGTGCAACAGTTGAGGATATATCAGCAGGTCTTTCATCGTCAATTATAAAGAATGCGATATACAAGGTCATAAGGGCAAAATCCGTTGATGAACTCGGAAAGAATATTGTGGTTCAGGGAGGAACATTCCTCAATGATGCAGTTCTCCGTTCATTTGAGATGGAACTCGGCAGAAATGTTATACGTCCTGCTATTGCCGGTCTTATGGGAGCATTCGGCTGTGCACTGTATGCAAAGGAGAAAATGGCAGGAAAAGCTTCATCGCTTATATCAAAGGAAGAACTTGAAAAGTTCTCATATCAGTCAAAATCAATTCACTGCGGAGGCTGTACGGCTCACTGCGGTCTTAATATAATAACGTTTGATGACGGCAGAAAATTTATTTCCGGAAACAAGTGTGAAAAGGGTGCAGGTATAAAGAGGGACAAAGAAGTGCCGTGTCTTTATGCATACAAGTATAAAAAAATACTCAGTTTTGGAAAGGGCATTCTTGAAAATCCGAAAAAAAGAGTAGGTATTCCGCTTGTACTCGGATTTTATGAACAGCTTCCGCTGTGGAAAACATTTTTCAATGAACTTGGAATGGAAATTGTAATATCGGAGGAAAGCACAAGAAATACGTATTACAAGGGACAGCATACAATTCCATCGGATACAGTATGCTATCCGGCAAAGCTGGCACACGGACATATACAGAGCCTGCTTGAAAAGAATGTGGATTTCATATTCTATCCATGCATGAGCTATAATATTGATGAGGGACAGAGCGATAATCATTACAACTGTCCTGTTGTTGCATATTATCCTGAACTGCTCAGAGCAAATGTTCCTGAGCTTAATGAAAGGAATTTTATAAGCCCTTATATTGATCTTAACAACAGAAAGCACGTTTCAAAAGTTCTTGCAGAGGCACTTTCGGACTGCGGAGTTACAAAGAAACAAGTTTTCAGTGCAGTGAACAAGGGATTTGAAAGCCTTGACGGATATCATGCCGATATAATTGAAAAAGGCAGGGAAATTATTGAAGCTGCAAGAAAAGAAGGAAGAAAAATTATAGTTCTTGCAGGCAGACCATATCATATTGATGAGGAGATAAATCACGGAATTCATAAGCTTATAACAGGTCTTGGAATGGCAGTCATAACGGAGGACAGCATAGCTCATTTAGGAGTGCTTCCTCAGCTTGGCGTACTTAATCAGTGGACATATCATTCAAGGCTTTACAAGGCGGCACAGTATGTAACAACACAGCCTGATATGCAGCTTGTGCAGCTTGTGTCATTCGGCTGCGGAATAGATGCTATAACTACTGATGAGGTAAGAAGCATACTTGAGAGCAATGGAAAACTCTATACTCAGCTTAAAATAGATGAGATAAATAACCTTGGTGCAGCAAAGATAAGGCTCAGAAGTCTTGTTGCCGCAATGGGTGATTAGATAGGGGAGAAAAAGTATGTCTGATTATGCAGTATTTACTTCTGAAATGAAGAAAACACATAAGATACTGATACCTGATATGCTTCCGGTTCATTTCAGTATTATTTCAGGTATTTTCAGAAGCTATGGATATGATACGGAACTTCTCAGAACTTCAACGAGAGAAGTTATAGATGAAGGTTTGAAGAATGTTCATAATGACACCTGTTATCCTGCATTGCTTGTAATAGGTCAGTTTATCGAGGCACTCAAAAGCGGAAGATATGACCCTGACAGGACAGCATTGCTTATAACTCAGACAGGAGGAGGCTGCCGTGCATCGAATTATATACATCTGCTGCGAAAAGCTTTAAAGACAACATTTCCGCAGGTTCCGGTAATATCGCTTAATTTCAGCGGAATGGAGAAGCAAAGCGCATTTAAAATTACACCTTCGATGTTTATTAAGCTTATATATGCAGTTGTATATTCTGATTTGCTTATGAGTCTTTACAATCAGTGCAAACCATATGAAAAAAAAGAGGGCGAATCTGACAGATTAAAACAGCGGTGGCAGGAAAGGCTTATAAAATGCTTTGATGCAGGCAGATTTACAAATAGTTCGGAAATATACAGGAATATGCTTGATGATTTTGCAGAAATTCCAAGAACTGATGTAAAGAAAATAAAGGTAGGTATAGTCGGGGAGATTTATGTAAAATATTCACCGCTTGCCAATAATCAGCTTGAAGAGTTTCTGCTTGATGAGGGCTGTGAGCCTGTAGTTCCTGCACTTCTTGACTTTTGTTTATACTGCATACAGAATGTTATAAATGACTATGAACTTTATGGAGGTTCTCTGAAAAATAAGCTGATTTACAGTGTAGTATACCGGATTGCATACAGGATGCAGAAAAAGCTTATAGATAATGTTGAAAAGCATGGTGTATTTGAACCTCCGCATGATTTTGAGAAGATGAAGGCTGATGCGGATAAATATATCCATAAGGGAGTAAAGATGGGTGAAGGCTGGCTTATTCCGGCAGAGATGGCAGAGCTTGCTGAAACAGGAACGCTGAATATAGTATGTGTTCAGCCGTTTGGCTGTCTGCCGAATCATATAGTTTCCAAAGGGGTGGCAAGAACAATAAAAAATGCATATCCTGATGCAAATATAGTGGCAGTTGATTATGATGCAAGTTCTTCAAAGGTAAATCAGGAGAACAGAATAAAGCTTATGATAGCAAATGCCAGAAAATGAATTTCAGACAACAGAGGAACATATTCCTCTGTTTTTTTATTGTTGAGCAGGAAAATTTTCTGAAAATTTTAATCACAGGAATTATGGAGTATTATGGAAAAAAATCATGCTTTTCGGGTTAAAAAATGCTTGTGATAAGTTAAAAAAAGGCAAAAAAAAGTTTTCAACATTATCCAAAAATTTCATTCACAGTTTATTAAAAAAGTTTTCAACACTTATCACAAAAAAGTGTTGAAAACTTTGAGTTTTCAACATAGTTTTCAACATTTTTAACAGGAAAAAAATACATGTTGAAAACTATGTTGAAAGATTGTTGAAAAGTGCTTTGAAGCTTGATAAACAGGGCAAAAAACAAGAGGATTTTTTAGAAAAATTCCTCTTGTTTTTTTACTTAAAATAACAAAAAAAACCTGAATATTCAAAAAACACTAATAGCTGTTGAAACTGTTGAAAGATTGTTGAAAGTTTTGTTGAAAGATTATGACTATTCTGTTAAGAAAACAATTTGTTCATAATTAAAAAATGTTGAAAACTTGTGGAAAAAATGTTGAAAACTATAGCGGTTAGCGATACAATATGTTCACAATTTGTGATTAAACTCAGAAAATATTCCATAAAATGTTTATCACAAATTTTACTTAATATTCCAGAAAAATTTACCTTTATATGTCAGTTTATAAATATATCATAGATACATTTTACAGACTGTTCAAAGTCATATTCATGAACAGCAACAATAATATTTATTTCGCTTGAACCTTGGTCAATCATTTTTACGTTTATTCTTGAATGGGCAAGAGCAGCAAATATTCTGCCTGCAACGCCACGGGTTTTAATCATACCTCTGCCAACTACAGCAAGAAGTGCAAGATTATGTTCAACTTCGATATTGTCAGCATTTACTTCCTTTATGATATCAGCAATCAGCTTGTTTTCGATGCCTTTGAGGCTTGACTGGCTTACAACTATGGTAAGTGTATCAATACCTGACGGCATATGTTCAAAGTTAATTCTGTACTTTTCAAGGACTTCAAGGACACGTCTTACAAATCCGATTTCTGAATGCATCATAGCTTTTTCAATAGTTATTGCAGAAAAGCCTTTTTTACCTGCAATGCCGGTTATAGTATTCTTGCTTACATCTGTACCTTCGTCAGCCACAATCATTGTACCGTTTGCCTCGGGGTCATTTGTATTTCTGATATTGATAGGTATTCCGGCAGTTCTTACAGGGAAGATGGCATCTTCATGGAGTACGGTAGCTCCCATATATGAAAGTTCACGAAGTTCCTTGTAAGTAATGGTCTGAATAACTTCAGGATTGTCAACAATTCTTGGGTCAGCTATAAGGAAACCGGAAACATCAGTCCAGTTTTCATATAATTCAGCCTTTACCGCTCTTGCAACAATAGAACCTGTTACATCTGAACCGCCTCTTGAGAAAGTTTTTATTGTTCCGTTGAGTGAAACTCCGTAAAATCCGGGGATTACAGCATTTTCAGTTTCGGCAAGAGCTTCTCTGAGTGTTTTTATGGTTTTGTCGAGCATAAAATTACCGTTATCGTCAAAGAATATTACATCAGCGGCATCTATGAATTTATAACCAAGATATGCAGCAAGTATTATGCCGTTTAGATATTCACCACGGCTTGCGGCATAGTCACGGCCTGATTTGCCTTTAAGGCAGTTTTCGATTTCAGTAAACTGTGTGTCAAGTGAAAGTTCGATTCCAAGGTCGCTGATTATACCGTTATATCTTTCTTTGATTTTTGAGAACTGCTGAGTAATGTCGCCGTTTTTGCTGGCGATTTCGTAGCAGGCATAGAGCATATCAGTAACTTTGATATCATCACTGAAACGTTTGCCGGGTGCTGAAGGAACGACAAATTTTCTTCGGGAATCGGATTTTATAATATCCGCAACCTTTTTGAACTGACCTGCGTCGGCAAGAGAACTGCCTCCGAATTTAACAACTTTAACTCCCATTTTGGAAACCTCCGAAAAATTTATTAAAACTTTCAACAAATAAAGCAATAATATGTTGAAAATTTATATTTTATATGATATACTTAAAGCAAGCTATAAATAAGAGGTGTTGAAATGCTTAAAAAGATTATTCCCTTAACTGTATCGGCAGCAATTATTTCAGGATGTACATCAGTCGTTTATGCTGATGAAACTGAAGTACAGCAGAATTTTGTAATATCGGGAATTTACGGTGATGTTACAGGTGACAATATAGTTGACCTCAAAGATGAACTTACTTTAACTCGTTACCTTGTTGAAGGCAACGGCAGTGAAGAACCTGAAAATATAAGATGCATTGACCTTAACAATGACAGCAGAATCAGTATTACAGACCTTGCTATACTCCGTCATGAGCTTATGGGCGATATGTCATTTCCTATCGGAACTCCGGTGTATGAGCCGGAGGATTTGTCTGAAGGGATAAATGGAATTGACGTTTCAAAATGGCAGGGAACAGATATTGACTGGGACAAGGTGAAACAGTCAGGAATAGAATTTGTTATGATAAAAGCCGGAGAAGGAATTGAGGAAGAAGTGAACTTCCGCAGAAACATTGAAGGAGCTGTAAATGCAGGAATTAAATGCGGTGTTTACTGGTTTGCCAATGCATCGACCACAGAGGAAGCGGAATCAGAAGCGATGGCTTGTCTGAAAACGATATCCGGAAACTGTCTGGAATACCCTGTAGCCTATGATTTTGAGTACCGCACGCTTGAGAATAATCCTGCTGACGGCAACAGAACGCTTATGACGGATATAGCGGCAACATTTCTTGAAAGCATTCAGAAATCAGGATATTATCCGATACTTTATTCAAATACTGACTTTCTTGATAATTATTTTTATGCAGACAGGCTGGCAAAATTTGATTTATGGTATGCCGGATATAATGTTGAAAATCCGGACAGGGATTGTTTTATATGGCAGAAATCATGTACAGGCGGGATTGATGGAATAAATACATATGTTGATATTGATGTTTCATATAAAGATTATTCTGCTATTATAAAGCGATACCACTGGAATGGATTTTAGAGCAGATTTATTTGCCGAATATTTTTTTTAAGAATCCGGATTGTTTTTCGGGTTCTTTTTCTTGTTTTTCGTCCTGATTTGAAACAAGAAGAAGCTGATTATGTCTGTGCAGTTCCTGTTCATTAGCAAGTCTTTCATTCAGATTTGAAAGCTGCATATTTTTTTCTGCAAGTTCGTTTCTGAGTGTCTGTATTTCTTTTTTTAGGTCATCGATATGGTTTTCAAGAGAGGAAACAAGCTTGTCAGTAGTATTGTTAAGGAGCTGAATCTGCATATCTGAATTTTTGGGCTGTTCTGTTTCAGGAGGATTTGGAGCTGGTTCAGGCTCGGGCTTAGGATTAGGTTCAGGAACAACCGCAGGTTTTTCTTCAGGTTTCTGATTGATGTCAGAAGAATCATTATCATTATGTTCTTCAGCAAAGATTTTAAGAGCATCAGTATTTATCAGTTTATATTTTCCGTCAAATTTGATATACTGCTGAAAAGTTACATCTTGATTTATACGCTTATAAACTGCCTGTGTGGTAATATTTGCAAGGGCTGCAAATTCTTTTATTGTAACGAATGATTTCAAAGTTTACCGCCTCCTTTTTTTGGTTGCAACTGGTTGCAAACCGGTTGCCAACTGGTTGCAAACTGGTTGCCAACTGGTTGCCAACCGGTTGCAAACCTTATTATACAATCAAATACCTTAAATGTCAATAGGTTTGCAACCAAAATTTTGGTTGCAAACCTATTTTTTGTCGTATATCTGTTTTTTGTCATATAATAATTATGATTAAAAATGATAATAATGGCAATGATATAGATAACATGAATTTTAATTCATGTTGCATACCGGATAAAAAGCTTTTAATAATTAATAGGAGTGTTTGCATATGACAGTAAAAAGGGGAGAAATTTATTATGCAGATTTAAGCCCTGTTATTGGTTCGGAACAGGGCGGAGTAAGACCTGTACTTATAGTTCAGAATGATGTTGGAAACAGACACAGTCCGACAGTTATAGCGGCAGCGATTACAAGCCGCAGGGAAAAAGCAAAGCTTCCGACTCATATTGAACTTAATGCATCGCAGTATGGTCTTGCAAAGGACAGTATAGTTTTGCTTGAACAGGTAAGAACAATAGACAAAAAGAGATTAAAGGAACATATCGGAGCATTGGATATACCATCGATGGATAAAGTCAATACAGCATTGTCAATAAGTTTTGGTCTTTCATAATCATCATATAACAAAAATTTTCCGATTAAAACAAAAGAACGGTTGAAGCAACCGTTCTTTTTATATTTCATTTCTGTTTTCAAGAGCCTTGAAAAGCGTAACTTCATCAGCATATTCAAGAGTTGCACCGACAGGAAGTCCGAATGCAAGACGTGTAACCTTAACATTGAGAGGTTTAAGAAGTTTAGCAATATACATTGCAGTAGCTTCACCTTCAACAGTAGGGTTTGTAGCCATAATGACTTCACGGACAGAGCCGTCAGTACGTCTGAGAAGTTCACGAATTTTCAAATCATCAGGTGATGTGCCGTTGAGAGGTGATATAAGACCGTGAAGCACATGGTAAAGGCCGTTATATTCACCTGTGCGTTCAAAAGCGGAAACATCTTTAGGTGATTCCACAACGCATATTATGCTTTTGTCACGGATTTGGCTGTCACATATACTACAGACAGGTTTTTCGGTAAAATTCTGGCACACGGAACATAAATGCACATTTTTTCTGGCATTTACGATAGCCGCTGCAAATTCTTCTGCTTCATTTTCGCTCATGGACATTACATGGTATGCAAGACGCTGGGCAGTTTTCATGCCGATTCCGGGGAGTCTTGCAAATTGTTCCGAGAGCAGTATAAGCGGGAGGGCATTATGTTCAGACATTTATCAGAAAAGACCCGGAAGTGAAACTCCGCCTGTAATTTTGGACATTTCTTCTTCAGTAACTTCTTCAATTTTAGCAATGCCTTCATTTACGGCACTGATAACGAGGTCCTGAAGCATTTCAACGTCATCGGCATTTACTGCCTCGGGTTTAATTGTGAGAGATTTAATAGTTTTTTTGCCTGTCATTGTAACTTCGACAGCACCGCCTCCGGAAGTTGCTGAAAATTCACGTGCTTCGATATCGTCCTGAAGCTTTGTAATTTCGTCCTGCATTTTCTGTGCCTGTTTAATCATGGCATTCATATTCTGCTGCTGACCGCCCATAGGCTGTTTTGGTACTCTTGCTTTCATATTTTTAACTCCTCTTTTTTAATTAAAAAAATTTGATTTATTTTAACTAATCATTATTCTGTTTCGACGGGGATACCATCGGCAGAGGCTTTTCTGATTAGTTTTAATGCATTTTGCTGATTTTCGTCGGGTTTTGCAGTACAGTTGGCAAGGATTGTAAAGTGTTTTCCGAGAAATTTTTCGATAATATTTTCAAGGCTTATGCGGTTATCGGGATTATTTTTAAAGATTGTTATAAAGAATGGATTAGCAGCTTTTATAAGCACAACACCTGCTTTTTGATTTACAAAAGCTTTTGATTCTGCCAGAGCACCGACAACAGCCGGATTTATTTCTGACAGAGCCGACATTATATCAGCCCAGTTTTTAAGGGGGGTGATATCTTCAGTTTTTAACGGCACCTGTTTCGGAGGCTGCGGCGGAGTACTGATTACAGGCTGCTGACGTACAGGCACGGCAGTATTGGGTGGTGTACATAATTTTATAATGCACATTTCTGTTTCAGTGCGTTTATTTATACATCTTGACATTCTTGAAATGCAGTTCTGAACTTCTGAGAGCTGAAACAGAACAGTATTCATATCTGTTTTTTCGGAAATGCTGTGCAGAATATCAATTTCATCGGGCATACATGAAAGAATGGACATATCAGAAACACCTGATTTCAAGAGCATAATATTTCTGAGCTGAACAGCGATTTCATCGCAGAGCCTTTGCATATCCTTTGACAGCGAATGGAGATTATTTATGATATTGAGTGCATCAGGTGCGTTATTGCTGACAACGGCATTTAATATATCGAAGATATATTTTCTTCCGGCAGTTCCCGAAGCTGCTGCAACGGTTTCTGAAGTGACATTATCGGCAAAAGCCGAACACTGGTCGAGCAGTGATATTGCATCACGCATGCCTCCGTCAGAGAGCCGTGCGATAAAGTCGGCGGCAGATTTTTCGAGGGTAATATTTTCCTCTGATGCTATAAATGAAAGTCTTGCTGAAATATCTTCGGACTTTATTCTTCTGAAATCAAATCTCTGACATCTTGATAGGATTGTTGCAGGGACTTTGTGGATTTCAGTAGTAGCAAGAATGAATTTAACGTACGGGGGAGGTTCTTCCATAATTTTGAGCAGGGCATTGAAAGCACTCTGTGAAAGCATATGCACTTCATCTATGATATAAATCCTGAAACTGCATTGTTCAGGAGTATAAAGTATACCGTCCCTGAGTTCTCTTATATCGTCCACGCCGTTATTTGAAGCGGCATCGATTTCGATTATGTCGGTGAGGGCTGAAAGGTCAGCATTCCGGCATATTTCACATTCAAGGCACGGGTTTCCGTTTTGCGGATTAAGGCAGTTTACGGCTTTTGCAAGGATTCTGGCACAGGTAGTTTTTCCGGTGCCTCTTGAACCTGTAAACAGATAGGCATGAGCAGTTTTTGAATTTTTGATTTGATTTTTAAGGGTATTGGTTATATGCGGCTGGGATATTACGTCATTGAAAGTAAGCGGACGCCATTTTCTGTATAAAGCTGTATACATCATGAACCACCTTACAGAATAAAATAAAAACTCCGGAATATAGGTGTGCAGGCTTGCTGCGGCACACGAAACGGTCCGCTTAATGCTGCTCGAATCACCGCCTGACATGGTTCACGGTGTTTCGTTGCACAGGGCCCGCACACCTATATTTCGGAGGAATGAATTTTTAGATGTTGGACGAAAGACAAACAATTCTTTCTTAAACCTTTTTAATTATATCATAATGAAAAAGATTTTTCAAGTATTTGCAAAAAAATTTTTAAAAAATTTTTTTGACATAATATGTCAAGTTTCTGAAAATACCGAAGATAACAGCATTTTTAAGCGGTTACTTTTACTTGACATTTATATATGATTTGTTATAATAAATATAACTGTAAAGATTAAGGAATGAAATTTGATGAATAATAAAGAGCAGTATAAACGCATAGTAAATTTCTTATCCGAGGCATTTATACTTATAATGCTTACATATGTATTCTGGGTAATATGGCACAGATTCTACAGCAATAATATTGTTCTGCCTTTTTACCGTAAAGGAAACTGGGCGGTTGTAGGAATATATGGCGTGCTTGCATTTTTGTTTTCAAAGGCATACGGAGGATACAAGCCGGGATATTTAAGGCGTTCTGACGAAATATCATCACAGATGATTTCAATAGTGTTTGTAAATATAGTAACATATTTTCAGATAAGTGTTATAGGACGTTCATTCATGCAGATTTATCCTGTTGTAATCATGACGGCAGTTGACTTTGTATTCATATACATATGGATTTTTATATGTGAAAAGATATACAGGAAACTTTATCCTCCAAAGAAACTTGTTGTACTGTATGGGAGTCATCAGGCTGAAATGCTTGTAAATAAAATGTGTGAGCGTACTGACAAGTATATAATATGCGCCTCGCTTAATGTATCTGAAACGCTTAACGGTGTTGAGAAGATGATAAGCAAATATGAAGGCGTGATAATATGCGATGTTCCTGACAGAACGAGAAACTATCTGCTTAAATACTGCTTTGCAAATTCCGTGAGGGTATATATAACTCCGAAAATTTCGGATATTATAATAAGGGGAGCAGATGAGCTTGATTTGTTTGATACACCACTGCTCTTATGCCGTAACAGCGGTCTGACATTTGAGGACAGACTTTTTAAAAGGGTATTTGACATAATGTTTTCGATTGTGGCAATAGTGATTTCATCGCCCCTGATGCTTGTATGTGCAGCAGCTGTCAAGAAGCATGACGGCGGAGAGGTATTCTACAGGCAGAAAAGGCTTACTGAGGGCGGACGTGAATTTTATGTATGCAAATTCAGAAGCATGGTTGCAGATGCTGAAAAGAACGGCATTCCTCAGCTTGCATCTGAAAATGATTCGAGGGTAACGCCGGTAGGGGCATTTATGAGAAAGTACAGGATTGATGAACTTCCGCAGTTTTTCAATGTTCTGAAGGGCGATATGTCAATAGTAGGTCCTCGTCCCGAACGTCCCGAACTTGCGGAGGAATATTCAAAGGATATGCCGGAATTTCGTTTCAGGCTTGCGGTAAAGGCGGGAATAACGGGATTTGCACAGGTTACAGGGCAGTACAGCACACTTCCCTATGATAAACTTAAAATGGATTTGATGTATATTGAAAATTATTCGGTGCTTACTGACCTTAAAATAATATTTATGACAATGAAAACAATGATTTTTCCATCAGGAAACAGAGGAATCTGATAATCACAAAGGAGTTGCAAAATGAAAATTACAGCAGTTATTATGGCAGGCGGAAAAGGCGAGAGATTCTGGCCGAAAAGCAGGACAGACTGTCCGAAACAGTTTTTATCGCTTACATCTGACGGTGAAACAATGATACAGAAAACTGTAAAGCGTATTTCACCCGTGGTGAATGCGAAAGATGTGTTTATTGTCACAAACAGCGATTATACGCATATTGCAAGGGAACAGCTTCCTGATGTTCCGGAGGAAAATATTATCTCTGAACCGTGTGCAAGGAATACTGCTCCGTGTATAGGACTGGCAGCTGAAATAATAGGAAGAAAATATGATAATGATACAGTAATGCTTGTACTGCCGTCTGACCATTTAATCAGATATGAAGATATGTATATCGATACTCTCAGAAGTGCAGTCAGAATTGCAGAGGAAAGCAGTTCGCTTGTAACGATAGGGATTGCTCCTGCCTATCCTGAAACGGGATACGGTTATATAAATTTTGAGAGAATTGACAACAGTGTCCATCATGGGGTATATAAGGTGAAGAAATTTGTGGAAAAGCCTGATATTGATACTGCAAAGGAATATCTTGCCTCTGGAAAATATCTTTGGAACAGTGGAATGTTTGTGTGGAAGGTATCAGCTATAAAAAAAGCTGTAAAGGAATTTCTGCCTGATATGTACAGAGGACTTGAGAAAATCGGAGAACTATACGCAACAGCAGAATTTAATAAAGTTCTTGAAGCGAATTACAGGAATTTTGAATCCATATCAGTGGATTTCGGAATTATGGAAAAGTCGTCTGATATCTACACAGTTTCAGGAAGCTTCGGCTGGGACGATGTCGGAAGCTGGCTTGCAATGGAGAGAATTAACCGCACTAATGAATACGGCAACTATATTTCAGGAGATGTAATAACTATAAATACCCATGGCAGTATAATTCTTGGAAACAAAAAGCTGATAGCATCTGTCGGAATTGATAATCTTGTTGTGGTTGATACAGATGATGCACTGCTGATATGCGACAAGAACAGAACTCAGGATGTGAAAAAGGTCATAGAAAACCTTAAAATCTGCAACAGGAATGAATTGTTATAAAATATGCGGGTGATTATATCCGCTTATAAAAAGGAGTATATTTATTATGAAAAATGCACTTATTACAGGAATTACAGGTCAGGACGGCTCATATCTTGCAGAACTTCTGCTTGAAAAGGGTTATAATGTATATGGAATAATGAGAAGAAAAAGCGTTGTCGACTACGGCAACTGCGAGCATATAAAAGATAAGATAAAATTCATATATGCCGATATGACAGATGAAATTTCGCTTATAAATGCGATGAAAATTTCACAGGCTGATGAGGTATATAACCTTGCAGCACAATCATTTGTTGCTACAAGTTGGGAACAGCCTCTTGCAACTGCTGAAATAGATGCACTTGGTGTTACAAATATGCTTGAGGCAATAAGGACGGTAAAGCCTGAATGCCGGTTCTATCAGGCATCAACATCTGAAATGTTCGGGCTTGTGCAGGAAATGCCGCAGACCGAAAAAACACCGTTCTATCCAAGAAGTCCGTATGGTGTTGCAAAGCTTTATGGTCACTGGATAACAAAGAATTACAGAGAAAGCTACGGTCTTTTTGCCTGCTCAGGAATACTTTTCAACCATGAGAGCGAGAGAAGAGGCAAGGAATTTGTTACAAGAAAGATTACAGATGCCGCTGCAAGAATAAAATTCGGTATACAGGAATATGTGGAGCTTGGAAATTTAAGCTCAAAGCGTGACTGGGGACATTCAAAGGACTATGTAAAGGCTATGTGGCTTATGCTGCAGCAGGATAAGCCTGATGATTATGTAATTGCTACAAATGAAACCAGAACAGTAAGGGATTTTACAGAAAAAGCATTTGCCTGTGCAGGAATTAAAATACGCTGGGAGGGCGAGGGCATGGACGAAATTGGTATAAATGAGGAGAACGGAAAGACTGTTGTCAGGGTAAACAGAGAATTTTTCCGCCCTGCTGAAGTCGATATACTGCTTGGAAATCCCGAAAAGGCAGAAAAGGTTCTTGGCTGGAAGCGTGAAATATCATTCAGTCAGCTTGTCGAAAGAATGGTAAAGAATGACCTTGCACTTGTTGAAAAGGAAATAAAGGTAAATAATCTTTAATATAGAGAATCGGAAGGGATTTTTTTCTTATGAATATCGCTTTTGACGTACACCCGCTTATATGCGGTAAAATGTCAGGGATAGGATACTGTGAGGCAGGTCAGATAACCGGTATAATGGATATGTATCCCGAAAACAGCTATCAGTTCCAGTATTTTTCACTCAGAAACCATCATATAAAAGAGGAACGCATAAAAAAATATATGCGGTCATGTGCACAGATAAACTATTCAGTATTTTCGGGTGCTGTATACCGTGCTTTAATGAATTTCATACCTTTTCCGTATTCGGCATTTTTCGGGAAATCAGCGGATTTGACGCATTTTTTCAACTATATGATTCCGCCGTCAGTACATGGAAAAAAGATAGTTACAGTGCATGATATGGTAATAAAGGCATATCCTGAAACAGTGAGATTCCGTACAAGAAAAATGCTTGAAACAGGACTGGAAAAATCAATGAAGCGGGCAGATGCAATAATTACGGATTCATATTTCAGCAAAAGCGAAATAGAGAAATATTATCCCGAATACGGACATAAAGTAAAGGTTGTGCCGTGCGGGGTTGATTCGGGCAGATTTTATCCCGAAAAGAATACGGCAGAGATTGAACGTGTAAGAAATAAGCTGTCACTGCCGGAGAAATATTTTCTGTATCTTGGAACAGTTGAGCCGAGGAAAAATCTTGAAAGGCTTATTGAAGCATACAGCATATTCCTTAAAGACTGTAGCAGTCCGCCGAAGCTTGTAATGGCAGGGGGAAACGGCTGGCTTAACAGCAGTATCTACAGTAAGGCAGATGAACTTGGAATATCGGAGAATGTAATATTTACGGATTATGTGGATTCAGCGGATTTAAGACCGCTTATATGCGGTGCAGGAGCATTTCTCTTTCCGTCATTGTATGAGGGATTCGGTATGCCTCCGCTTGAGGCTATGTCATGCGGAGTGCCCGTGCTTGTGTCATCATCAGCCTCACTTCCGGAAGTCACAGGTGACTGTGCGGTAATTGTGGACGCATATTCCGTGCAGTCAATAGCTGACGGAATAGGAAAGCTTTATGAAAACAGGGATTTGTGCAGAAAACTGTCTGAATCGGGAATAAGGAGAGCAGAACAATTTTCGTGGAAAAATTCAGCGGAAATGCTGTATAATATATACTGTGAGGCTGTAAGTCTATGATGAAGATACTTCTTGTAAACAAGCTTTATTATCCGCATATCGGAGGAATTGAAACTGTTGTAAGAAATATTGCAGAGGGTTTGAATAACAGGGCGGATATAAATGTACTTGTATGCAGCGGCGAAAAGTCGGATACAAAAGATGAAATAATAAACGGCGTAAAGGTAAAGAGATGCAAAAGTATGGGAACATATTTTTCGATGCCTGTGTCATTATCCTTTTTTCGTTATTTCAGGGAGATGTCTGAAAAGTCGGATATAGTTCATATACATATGCCGTTTCCTCTTGCTGATATTGCTTGTTTTTTATCTGGATATAAGGGGAAAGTTATTCTCAGCTGGCACAGTGATATAGTAAAACAGAAAAAGCTTATGGTCTTTTACAAGCCGTTTATGAAATATCTGCTTGAACGTGCGGATAAAATAGTTGTGGCTACTCAGGGGCATATTGACGGTTCATCATATCTTAAACCGTATGCGGGGAAATGCTGTATAATTCCATATGGAATTGATGCTGAAAAGTATGGAATATATGACAGGAAATTACTTGAATGCACTGATAAATCATCAAAAAAGGCTCTTTTTATAGGCAGGCTTGTATATTATAAGGGAGTTGATATACTTATCAGTGCATTTGAAAGGATAAGAGGCTGTGAATTATTTATAATCGGTACGGGAAAGCTTGAAGATGAACTGAAAACAAAGACTTTAAGAATGGGAATGAGCGATAAGATACATTTTATGGGAAGTCTTTCCGATGATGATGTGAAATCTGCGTTGAATGAATGTGATATGTTTATACTTCCGTCAGTGGCAAAGAGCGAAGCATTCGGCATAGTGCAGATGGAGGCAATGATATATGGCAAGCCCGTTATCAATACAAATCTCAGTACAGGAGTGCCTTATGTAAGCATTGACGGTGAAACAGGAATAACAGTACCTGTTAATGACGCAGGAAGTCTGGCAGATGCTGTTCAGAAGCTTACAGATGATGAATTAAGGAAATCGTACGGACAGAATGCATACAGGCGGGTAAGGGAATGTTTTTCAATGGATAAAATGCTTGACAGCCTTTATGATTTATATAAGAATGAGGTGAAAATGATTTGAAAAAGATACTTATAACAGGAGGAGCAGGCTTTGTCGGAAGATATCTGACAGTACAGCTTTCAGCGGAGGAGGTTCATATAACAAGGCTTGAAAATGAAGCTGAATGTAATCTTTTTTCTGAAAATCATGTTGTGAATATATGCTGTGCAGATGAAATCGGCAGGCTTGTAAAGCTGATTAAGCCTGATATTATATATCATCTTGCAGGGCAGAGTTCTGTTGCTTTATCATGGGAAAATCCCTGTCTTACCGTTGATGTGAATATAAAAGGTACGGTAAATCTGCTTGAAGCAGTAAGGAAGTATTCTCCCGAATCAAAGGTACTGCTTGTTGGTTCATCGGAGGAATACGGATTTATCGGAAATGAGCCGGTTAATGAGAATGATGTTTCCTGTCCCGAAAATATTTATGCTGTTACAAAATATTCTCAGGAAATGATTGGAAAGATTTATTATAATGCCTATGGCATAAAAACTGTTATGACACGTTCATTCAATCATATTGGTGCAGGTCAGCTGCCTGTATTTGTTGTATCGGACTTCTGCCGTCAGGCTGTCCGTATTGAAAAAGGTCTTGCAGAGCCTGTTATCAGAACAGGTAATATTTCAGTAATGCGTGATTTTACAGATGTAAAGGATATTGCAGGGGCATATATAAAGCTTGCTGAATACGGCAGGGCAGGAGAAGTATATAATGTTGGAAGCGGAAAAGCAGTATCATTGAAATCGGTTCTTGATATTATTTTAAGAATGACGAATGCTGAAATATCAGTTGAAAAAGACCCAAAACGATTCAGACCTGCCGATGTTATGAAAATTGAGGCTGATATATCAAAAATTCAGAGGGATACGGGCTGGAAGCCTCAAATCCCGCTTGAGGAAACAATAAAAAGCATAATGGATTACTGGAGAGAGAATGAAAACAATTAAGGAAATTTACCATTACAGAGCTATGATAGAAGGTCTTGTAAAAAAAGATTTGAAAGGAAGATATAAAGGTTCAGTTT
This sequence comes from uncultured Ruminococcus sp., assembly GCA_964426275.1. Classification (GTDB taxonomy): domain Bacteria; phylum Bacillota; class Clostridia; order Oscillospirales; family Ruminococcaceae; genus UBA5884. Next base: position 16,779 of record CAYRPZ010000003.1, read on the forward strand.
TAGGATTTTTATGGACTTTTATAAATCCGCTTTTACAGCTTGCAATATACACATTTGTATTCAAAATTATAATGAACAATCCTGTTCCTCAGTATTATCTTCACTTGTTTGTGGCACTTATACCATGGATATTCTTTTCATCATCGCTTACAACAGGTTCAGTATCGGTTTTAGGGCAGGCAAATATGATAAAGAAGATATATTTTCCCCGTGAAGTTATACCAATATCCTATACTGTGAGCAGTTTTATAAATTTTCTGCTTTCATTTATAATTGTGCTTGCAGTATCAGTTCTGTCGCCAAGACCGTTCAGTCTGACAGCATATCTTTTTATTCCTGCTGTTATGATTGTACAGTTTATTCTTGTACTCGGAACAGCACTGATTACATCATCGCTGACAGTATATTTAAGAGATTTGGAGCATATAATGGGTGTTCTTAATATGGCACTTATGTATCTTTCGCCTGTTGTCTACGGAATGGACTATATACCTGAGAGATTCAGAAGTATTTATATGCTTAATCCTATGGCAGGAGTAATAATTTCATACAGAGATATTCTTTATTATGGAAAAATTCCCGATTTAATGACACTTTTTCAGGCATTTCTGATAAGTATAATAATTCTTGTGGCAGGCTGGAATATTTTCGGGGTACTGAAAAAGCGGTTTGCCGAGGAGCTTTGATATAATATGGACGCAATAAAGATAAATGATATTCATAAGCATTTCAGAGTTTATTCTGACAAGGGAAAAACTTTCAAAGAGAAAATAATTTTCCACAGAAGAAACAGATATAAAAATCATAATGTTCTTAACGGTATATCGCTTGCAGTGCCGAAAGGGCAGGCAGTAGGACTGATAGGTCATAACGGCTGTGGAAAAAGCACTCTTTTAAAGCTTATGACAAGGATTATATACCCCGACAGCGGAATTATTGAAATAAAAGGCAGAGTATCAAGTCTTATTGAACTTGGTGCAGGATTTCACCCCGATTTAAGCGGACGTGAGAACATATATACAAATGCCTCAATATTCGGACTTACAAAAAAGGAAACTGATGAGAGAATTGAAAGGATTATAGAATTTTCAGGATTAAGGGAGTTTATAGATAATCCTGTCAGAACATATTCGTCAGGAATGTATACAAGGCTTGCATTTTCAGTGGCAATAAATGTTGATGCAGATGTACTGCTTATTGATGAAATACTTGCCGTAGGGGATACCGCATTTCAGGCAAAATGCCTTGAAAAATTAAGAAATATAAAGGCAGAGGGAACGACTATTGTTATTGTTTCACATTCGCTGGCACAGATTGAGGAACTTTGTGAACGTTCTGTATGGATAGATGAGGGAAAAATAAGAATGGACGGTTCACCCAGTGAAGTACACCCGAAATATATGGAATATATGGGAATGATAAACAAGCCTTCTGTCACAATAAATAAACAGGAGAATAAATCTGAACCGCAAAAGGAATTTGTTGCTGAAATAACAAGGGCATATATGACAGGCGAAAACGGAGAGGAAAAAAATAATTTCCGTTCAGGTGAAAGGGTAAAGCTTGAAATAGAATATAAAGCTGTACCGGAAAAAGCCGAGGGAGTGCTTATAGGACTTATGCTTTTAAGGAATGATAAGCTGACCTGCTACGGCACAAATACCAAAAGAGAACATATACAGAAAATTCATCTCAAGGATAGCGGAAAGATTGTATGCGATATAGATAAACTGAATCTTATTGCAGGAACATACTGGTTTGATATAGCCATTCGTTCAAGGGATATGTTTGCTTATGACTATAAGTCAAAGGCAGTATGCTTTACTGTATATTCAGATGTAAAAGAAATCGGAATAGCCAAACTCGACCACAAATGGATTTTTGACTGAAAAGGAGTGATATTTTGAAAAAATTCAATGAATATCTGAATGAGGAAAGCAATCCTTTCCGAAAACAGAAGAATTTCAATGAGGCAGTCAATACTGCTATTGATGATGCAAATTTATCATTTGAGGAACAGCAGAAACAAATTTCAAGGCTTGAACTTGAAATAAAAGCTCTGCTTAATCAGACAAATTCACTCAAAACACAGATAAACAAGATAAAAAAACTTGAAAATCAGCATTTTGCATATGTTTGCAGTCAGTCAGAAGAAAACAGCAGACAGTTTGAAAAATGTATGGCGGAAATTAAACCTGAAAAGAGAGTTTCAGTAAGGGATAAGAATATAATAGAAGCCGATGTCTTTTCGGATACGGCTTTGGCGGAGTCTGTAAAGGCTGTGAAGGATTCGGGTGATAATGAGGAACTTTCAGCTGAAAATCTTGCAAAGGCTGAAAAGATTTTCAGCAGGAATATAAAGTCTGAATTTGATAAATTCCATAAGCAGTATAACAGCCGTATAATAGCTGTAATATGTACTGACCTTACTATGAACTGCGGAATGGAAGCCATAAGAAATGAAGCGTATGACATATACAATGCACTTAAAAAGAAAAGCTGTTATAATGTAAAGCTGATTTCAATTGAAAAAAGCATTAAAGATATGGTCTGCCGTGGAGATATAATATGTGTTCCCGCCGGCAGGACAAGGGAATGCATAAAGAAGATAAATCCGCTTTTATGCGTTATATGCGAGAGTACAGCCCACGTTCTGACAGCAAATGACTGCGGTCTTTTAATGTTCAGAAGCATAGTGAGATTAAGCGGTCAGAATCCGCTTAGAGATGTAACCGAAAATACAATGGCTGAACTCTGTCACCTGAATGACTTCGGAGTGCAGAAATACTGTGTTGAGTCACGGACAGCCTCGGATACCATGGTAAAGAACGGATTTCATGAACCGATGATATCATATCCTGTAATTGATATAAACAAGAAAATTTATTCATGCAGGAAAAACTATGAAATGCACAGGAAATTTACAGTAGGCTTTGCATCATCGCCTATGACAGATGAACAGTACAGTCATAGGGGAATGGATATTCTCTGTGAAACTGTAAAGGAAACCAAAGGTGTTGAATATATAATCCTTTGGAGAAACAAAGATGTTGAAGTTCCTGAAATTCTTAAAAATTCTCCGCACTGCCGGATTGAATACGGCAGATATGATATGGAGAAGTTTTACTCTGAAATCGACTGCATAATGATACCATATTCAACAGAAAATTTTAATCATTCATGTTCAATGTCTGCAATCGAAGCAATGCTCAATGGAATTCCTGTGATTAGCACAGAGATTTCAGGCGTGTCAGAAATTGTAAAAAAATTCGGAACAGGCTTGGTTGCAAACCGGTTTGCAACCAACCTTGCAACCAGTTGCAACCAGATAAGGAGCAATTATTCTGCCTTTTCAAATGGCAGACAGGCATTGAAACTAAGAAATTTTTTCATGGACAATAATATTGTAAAGATGATTGAAGATGAGTTGTCTCAGCCATATGCACTCGGAACAGTCACTCTTTATGAATGGGACAGACTGCTTAAGAAAAATGGTAAATATCTTGTAAAAGGTCAGAAAAAAATGAAAGAATACTATCAGAATAACGAAATTGCATCAAAATATACAGCTCACAGATTTGAAAAATATCCTCAGAACTGCTTTGATATGATGGAGAGAAAGTCTGTCAGTATGATATTATCTGATTATTTCAATGGAAAAAAAGACCTTGAAATTCTTGATATTGCCTGTGGTGACGGAAGAATTGTTCAGGAAAATATACATTTCGGAAGTTGTATGGCAGTTGATTCATCAAAGGCGATGCTTGAGTTGGTTGCAAACCGGTTTGCAACCAGTTTGCAACCAGTTGCAACCAGCGAATGTGATTTTATAAGTGATGAAATTGAAGGGGATTTTGATGCTGTAACCTGTTTCAGATATATAAGACATTTTGATTATAGAACAAGAAAAATATTGTATAGTAAAATAAGAACAGTTATGACAGAAAACGGTATATTTATATTTGATGTGCCGAACAGGAATTTTGAACTGAGATTAAAAAATATAAATGGCTGGGGAAACTATAATATATATGATGTTTTCTTTACAAGGGAGAGTATATCGGAAGAACTTGAAAAAAATGGATTTCAGATAAGATATATAGTTCCTGCCGGAAAAGGACTTGCAGAAAAAGTTTCGGCAGATGAGCCTATGACATGGACAGTCGGAGCAGTAAAAAAAATATGAGGTGAAATTATTTTATGGCAAAGGATATATATTCCGGAATTTTTGATATAGTTACAGATGAACTGGAAAAAAATGATATTAAGTTTAAGTTTTCAAAGCAGTCATATATGTATATGACAAAGTGCAGTCCTTATAATATAAACGTTCCCGACCTTTTTGAATGTGCCGACAACAGAACGTTCCTTGAAACAGCATATATCGCATTTCTTCAGCGTCCTGTTGACGATAAAGCATATGAAAACTGGAGCAAAAGATTTTCAGAGCCTGAAGATGTTTTCCGCAATGCTGTAATATTGACGCTTGTATCCTCTCAGGAGTTTGCAAATGCTGTTATAACAGTCGAAAATAATATATACAGTACAGAAAATATGGTGAATTCAGGGACTGCATCGGCAGGTTCAGCAGTAAGATGGCCCGAAAAACTGTTAAGACTTTACAGAAAACAGCCTGAATTTATTAAAAAAGCAGTAAAAAAGAGTATGGGCATGAAATAATATTGTTCATATGATGAAAGGATTGAAAAAAGAAAATGAAAATATATACAGACCTTTCAAACCTTATGAAAGTTAATTTTATAACAGGAATACAGAGAGTTGTCCGTGAAATAATCATAAGAATGTTGAAAAATGGAAAATATGACCTTGTAATTATGATATATATTCCTGAAAAAAGAACGTTTATAAGACTTGACAATGAGAAATTCTATGATTTTTTCGCACTTGGAAAAGGTGAAAAGAACAGAATTGCCACTGCTGATATAATTTCAGCTGATAATATGGAATCAGGAGCAGTATTCTTTGATATAGACAGTGTATGGAATACAAGAATGAGAAGAAGCTATCTTTTTCCGATACTTAAAAGCAGGGGTATAAAGATTGCAACACAGCTTTATGACCTTATACCAATACAGCACCCTCAGTACTGCCATGAAAATACAGTGCTGAATTTTATGGTATATACAGGTGCAAATATAAATTATGCTGATTTGATTATAACATCAGCACAGGCAACTGTTAAACAGCTTGATATTCTTACGGATAAACTCAGTGCGGAGCGTAAAAAAAGCGTTGTTGTACCTTTGGGCTGTGATTTCAATGCTGAAAATAATCATTCTCTGAAAGCCTGTGATAATGTCAAGAATGCAGTAAGTACAGGAAGGTATATTCTCATGGTCGGAACTATCGAACCGAGAAAGAACCATAAAATAGTGATTGATGCCCTTGATGCAGGAATGGGCGGAGTTGATATGAATGTAATATTTGCGGGGCGTATAGGCTGGAATGTTTCAGAACTTGAAAATCGTATCAGAAACCATAAGCTGAATGGTACAAAGCTGTTTTATTTTGACAGTGCAAGCGATGATGATATAGATTATCTGTATAAAAATGCATTTGCAGTTGCATTTCCTACATATAATGAGGGTTTCGGACTTCCTGTAATAGAGGCATTTCAGCGGAATACTCCTGTATTTGCATCTGATATTGAAGTACTGCATGAGGTTGCAGGGGATTTTGCCGATTATTTTGATAATACAGATGTAAATTCATTTATTCAGACTGTTAAGAAATATGCAGATGATGAGGAAAAATATAAACAGCTTAAAGCGAATATAAGCAGTTTTGTGCCGTATACATGGGATAAATCTGCTGATGATATGATGAAACATCTTGACAGTTTATTTATAAAAAGCAGTATAAGACCTCCTGAAACAGTAAGGCAGATGGCAGTGCTGACGGCAAGAAATGATGATATACTTGCGACTTTGCCGTATATCGACAAATATATGAATTTTATAGAAGAAATAGTTATATGCTGTCCTCCTGCGAATGTTGATGAACTGAAAAGCAGATATAAGGGACGGATTGAGCTGAAATTTCTTACAGATGATGAATTGCTTGCAGGAAATCCTTTGCCTGATGACCATACAACAAGGAATTTTTTCCTCAGATGCCTTATGATGCAGAATGATATATTTGATGATGTTTTCATAATGACAGATGATGACTACAGACCATTATGTGAAATCGGCATCGACACATTCATAAAAGACGGCAGATATCAGGCATATCACTGCTATGACCTCAGTGAATGGAAAGGAACATACGGAAATTACACATCATTTGATACAAGTATGTTCAGAACATATGAGTTTCTGACATCTTCAGGCTTTCCGACATATCAGTATTCATCGCATCAGCCACAGATTATTGACAGAAGAATATACAGGGAAATGCTTGAAAAGAATGACGGCATACAGCTTAAGGGTCTTGATGAATGGAGTACATATTTCAATTACGGAGCATATTTTTATTCGGATATATTTGAGCCAATGACATATGTATCAATGTGCTGGCCGGGAGCAAGGAGCGACTGGGATTTATTTGAACAGCCTAAGAAATTTCTGTTTGAAAATCATTATTCTGTGCTTTATCAGAAAGGCGGAATATTTGAGGAATTTTCTGAAAGTCTGAATGAAAATACTGCTGCTGAAAATATGGAAAAGGCAGTTATATATTCAAAGGAACTGCAAAAGCAGTATGAGGGCAGGAATGTTTACAATGCCTATTGCAGAATATATGAGCATATGTATAATGAAAGACCGTCATATACTGTATATGTTTCAGGTGGAAATCTTGCATTTCATGTTCCTGTCAATGTTGAGTTTAAAAACGATACATGGAACAGAATACCACTATATATAACAGATGATGTATATAATAAATCCGGTGCGGAAAAGGTTATATTCAGCTATTATTTTTCTGATTATCAGGGCGGATTAATAAGTGATATGGTTGATATAAGGATAAAAAAAGGTGACACTGAAGTATATGTGCCGTTGAGGGTTAATCTTACATCGAGAAAATGCGTTCTTAATGTTAAATTCACTGCTGAAAATAAGAATGAGCAGGTATCGGCAACAGTTCATGCAGTTATAGTATAAAAAATGCAGACCGTTCTTTATGGACGGTCTGCATTTTTTCAGAAACGGTCAACGACTATGAAATAATGTGGTTTCTGCGGTATTTATATTAAAAAATCTTTTAGCATTGCTATTTGTAATATCAAGGACTTCCTGAGCAGATATTCCCTTGATTTCAGCGACTTTTTCCGCAATGCTTGCTATCATAAGGCTGTTGCATCGCTGACCTCTCCATGGTTCAGGAGCCATATAAGGGCAGTCGGTTTCAAGCATAAGCCTGTCTGTAGGAACTTTTGCAAGAGCCTTCAATGCTTTTTTTGCATTTTTGAAGGTGAGAACGCCTGTAAAGCTGATATGCATACCAAGTTTTATAACTTCCTCAGCAGTTTCGGCAGAACCGCTGAAACAATGTATAACACCATTCGGTCTGTATTCTCTCAGTATATTCATAGTATCATCACTTGCATTTCTTGAATGAATAATAACGGGGAGATTTAATTTTTCAGCAAGTTCAAGCTGTTCTTTGAAAATTTTAATCTGTTTATTTCTGTCATAATTTTCATAATGATAGTCAAGTCCGATTTCACCGATAGCTTTAACCTTTGGATTTTCAGCCATTGCGGTAAGCTGTTGAATATAGTTTTGGGGTATATTATCGGCACATTCAGGGTGAACGCCGACTGAATTATATATAAAGTCAAAGTCTTTGCTTATTTCCAGACCGTAAGCAGAGTCCTTGCAGTCTGAAGATGCCATCATTATATATTCAACGCCGTTTTCATGGATATCCTTTAAAAGCTGATATCTGTCATTATTAAAGGCAGAATCGGTATAATGTGAATGTGAGTCAAAAATATGGTTTAACAATTTACTGCAAATCCTCCTCATTCTGTTCTTCATCATGTAATGAAAGCCATTCTCTTACATCGGCTTTTTCATCATCGCTTAACTGATAAAGACCGTCAGCCCATTCACCCATAGGATTTTTAAACTGGGCAGTGTATTTATCATCTTCAAACACATATACAATTATCTGACGGACTGCTGTAAAATCAATTGAAGTAATATCCGTATCGCTTACAAGATTCATGACAGAATTGAAATTATTATCAATATTGCCGGCAATTCTTTCGCCAAGAGTCTGATTAATCATTGCGGTAAGTATACCGCCTGCATAATATACACGCTGTTCCTCATCTGCAAAGGCATAGTGGGTGATAATATTCTGAATCTGTTCACTGCTTAAATACTGTTCGCCGGCATTGAATCCTCTCAGACCTGATGGAACGTTATATGAAGCACCGCCGAAAATATCGCATATCTTCTGGAAAGAAATATCATCGAGCTTGATATATTTATTAAGAGTAATGCCGAAGGTACTTTCAATAGCGGATTTGGCTGACTCAATGCCTCCGCTTGTGTAAAATTCATCAATGGTGGAAGTTTTGCCGTTATACTGGACAACAGTACTGTTGAGAAACGGAACAAGAGTAAAAGTACGTGTTGAGGGGTCAGTTCTCAGAACAAGGAAAGTATTTACAAGGGTATCATCATTGAAATCAAGAACAAAGAAAATATTACCGCTGTCCTTAGCTTTGGGAACATATTCGCCTGAATCATTTGTTCCCTGAATTTCTTCATTTCTTGATGTAATCTTATTGTAGTAATAAAGGGCAGGAACACCGATAAGAATAAGGGCGACAAGTGTAGTTATAAGGAACGGAATGGCAATTTTTCCGCCTTTTGGTCTTTTCTTAACATCCATAAAGAATTATCCTCCAAAATGCTTGAAATAAAAACAACAGAGTAGTATAATAAATATACAGCGGTTTTAAAATCCGCTACTTATATATTATACAGAAAAGATTGATGTTTTTCAAGAGTTTCCTGATAATTTTCCCTTAATTCCTTTAAATCTATGATATTTATTTTCAAACCGAGGCTTTGGGCAAAGCGTATGGTCTGACCTGTACCGCTTCTGTAATTATTTACAAATGCAATAAGTTTGTCTGAATGTTCAACCATATATTTATTTCTTACAGCATAGACATTTTTTGAGTAATGCGGGGAAGTGCATATAACTTTGTCAGCCTGTGAAATAACTTTCCGGAGGTCTGAAAGTTCACTTTCATTGAATCCTTTATCATGTTCCTGAAATGGTTTAACAGCAATAAGTTTTATATCAGGTTTTTTCTGTTTTAATTCAAGTACCGCAAGAGCAGCCCAGAGGTCAATGCCTCTTGCAAGTCCTGACATGAAACAGGTATATCCTTGATTAATACTTTCGCATATACTGTAGTAAATCAGACTTTTTATATCTGATATAAGCTGTTTGTCTTTTGGCAGTTTTTCAGGGCGATGACCTGAAAAGCATACTGTTTTTTCTTTCATAATATTAAAATCTCCATATATTATAATTATTATTTATTTTAATATATCATATAATGATAAATTTTTCAAGATATTTTTTAATTTCCTTGTGATGAAAAGAGGAAATTAATGAGAATATCTGAGAGGAGCTGTTTTTATTGAAATCCTATTGTAAAAGGGCATGGGCAGAAGTTCATCTTGACAGGCTTGAAAGAAACCTTGACAAAATACAGGGAGAACTTCCGCAGAACACTGAAATAATGGCGGTTGTAAAGGCGGACGCATATGGTCACGGTGAGTCGGAAATCCTTTACAAATTAAAAGCTTATGGTATAAAATATTTTGCAGTTTCAAATCTTGATGAGGCGATATCGGTCAGAAAACATTGTGTTGACGGTGAAATACTTATACTTGGGTATACACCGCCTGAATGTGCATTTGAACTGGTGCAGTACAATATAATACAGGGAATAGTTTCTGCTGAACACGCAAAAGCACTTTCGGAAAATGCACCTGACGGAAAAAAAGTAAGAGTGCATATTAAAATCGATACCGGAATGGGCAGGGTAGGGATTAAGCATGAAAAGCCTGAAGATACTGCACTTGAGGCAAAACAGATAATTGAAACCTGCAAGAACTTGTCTGCTGAAGGTATGTATACGCATTTTGCCGTTGCTGACAGCGATAATGAAGATGATATTGAATATACAAAGCATCAGGCTGATTTTATAATAAATACATATGACAAGCTTGCAGATATGGGCATAAAGTTAAAGCATCTTCATTTTCTCAACAGTGCAGGTGCTTGCTATTATAAAAATAAAAGAAGTACACTTGCAAGAATTGGTATTACGATGTATGGTCTTTATCCGAATCCTGAACTTGAACTGCCTTACAGATTGGAGCCTGTAATGGATTTCAAGGCGGTAATATCAGAGATAAAGACAATCCGTAAGGGTGACTGTGTAAGTTATGGCAGAACGTACTGTGCGGAAAAAGATGTAAAAATTGCAACGGTTACTGTAGGATATGCTGACGGATATTCAAGACTTTTGTCATCAAGGGCAGATATACTTGTCAATGGTCAGAAGTGCCGTATTGCAGGACGTGTATGCATGGACCAGCTTATGATAGATATAAGCAGTGTTAAAAGCAATGTAAAGGCGGGCGATACCGTAACGCTTATCGGCAGTGACGGTGAAAACACTATAACAGCCGATGACCTTGCAGGGCTTTACGGAACAATAGGATATGAAGTGGTATGCGGTATTTCAAAGCGTGTGCCGAGAGTTTATTTTTATTGAACGGCTGTAATAAAAAAAGCGGATAAAATGTTTTGAATAAAGCATTTTGTCCGCTTTTAAAATTTTGATTAAGATATGAACTTGATAGCAGAAACTGCATTTAAATATAATATCTTTATAGTAAAGATTTTATAGTATATGTATTATTTTGTTATCGGTATTCTTATCTTATATTCAATATAGTTTTCATTCTGAGTTTTGAATGAATCTGCTGAAATTCCGGCGGCTTTCATAGTTTCAACAGCCTTATTGATAGTGTTTACAAAAAGCCTTATATCGGCAAAGACCTTGCTTCTTTTGCGGTAGGACTCACGGATTTTATTTTTTTCTATGTAATCCTCAACAGCAGTTTCAGTTTTTTCAACATTAAGGCGGTATTTGATTATACGGTTGATAATTTCGAGCCTGTCCTCCGGTGCAGCAAGTCTGAGCAATGCTCTTGCATGGCGTTCTGTAAGACCATATTTCATAATTATCATGCGTTCCTGTTCAGTAAGCTTTAAGAGTCTGAGCTTATTGGCAATTGTACTCTGAGCCTTTCCGAGTTTGGCAGCGGCTTCCTCCTGAGTCATTCCATAGACATTTATAAGTCTTTCAATGGCACTTGCTTCATCAAAGAATGAGAGATTTTCACGCTGGATATTCTCAACAAGAGCAAGTATAGCGGAATTACGCTGACTGATATCGAGGACAATGCAGGGGACAGTTTCAAAACCGGCATATTTAGCAGCTCTGAGTCTTCTTTCACCTGCAATAAGTTCATAGCCTCTTTCTGCTTTTCTGACTGTAAGGGGCTGTAAGATACCATTCTGTTTAATACTTTCAGCGAGTGATAAAATATCGTTGAAGTCGAAATCGGTTCTCGGCTGATAAGGGTTAGGTATGATATCTTCAGTTTTTACCTCAAGCACCTTGTTAATTGATTTTTCTTTTGTAAAACTTAAAAATGCAGACATATCATGATTACTCCTTTCAGATTTTAAAATATTCTCAAGAACTTTTAATGTTCTGATATAATTATAGCATAAATCGGAAATTATTTCCACTATTTTTTGGATATAATTTCCGACAAATATCTGCAAATTTTTTGTTTAAATTGTAAAATTATAAAGGCTTTGATTTAATCTGACCGCTGTTTCTTGGATATTTTGGCGGAATCTGCGATATTTTTTTTATGACAAATATTCTTCTCTGTTCATTTTCAAGAATATATTCGATACTTTCTGAAACTTTTCCGCCAAGAGTTTTTATTGCATTAAGTGCAGAGGAAAGCTCATCATTTTTTCCTTTCATAGCAATAAAAATCCCGCCTTTTCTTACAAACGGCATACAATATTCACATAATACAGGCATGGAAGCAACAGCTCGTGCAGATGCGATGTCAAATTTTTCTCTGTATTCAGTTTTTTTTGCAAGAATTTCAGCACGTTCATGTATAAATTCACATTCAATATCAAGCTTTTCGCATAACTGCTTTAAAAAAATGATACGCTTGTTAAGTCCGTCAAGAAGAGTAATTTTCAAATCAGGTCTGTATAATTTAAGAGGTACGGACGGAAAGCCTGCGCCTGTGCCTACATCTATAAATGAGGAATTAAGCGGGATATCTGCTTTAACAGCAGGAATTATGCTGTCAATAAAATGCTTTATAAGTATTCCCTCACTGTCAGTGATTGCAGTGAGATTTACTTTTTCATTATATTCGCAGAGAAATTCCGCATAGATATCAAGTTTTTCATATAATTCCTCTGTAAGTTCAAGGGAATACTTTTCAAACATTGATTTACAGTATTTAAAATCAGGGAGCATATTAAAAAAAATCCTTTCTCAAAAATTAAAACAGGGAAACCTCATCATATCAGAGATTTCCCCTTATTTTTACCATACATCAACCATTTTGTGGCTTATGTAGCATACAGTACCATTATAATTTATCTTATACCAGTATCCGTCATAGCTTATAACATCAAATTCAGCACCTTGTGAGAGTGAGAAAAGAACATTGCTGTTATTTGATTTATCAGGAGAACTTCTTACATTGGCACTTCCCACATTTACTACTCCATGAGTAGCATTTACAGGTTCAGGAGCAGCAGGGGCAGCACCAATAGTTATATAGTTTTGCTTTACATATCCATGTAAATCGTAACCGCTTCCGCTGTCAGTTGAAATATAATACCAGTCGTCCACACTTCCGAGTATCTGGCATACATCACCATAATAGAGCATATTCGCTTCACGCTTGTAACTGTTTGTTGATGGCTGAGAATAAATATATATTGATTGTGCGGAACACCATGCAGCAGTACCGTTATTTGCCACATAAGAGGGATAATATGCAGGTTCAGCAACTTCAATGCCATCATTATCAGCATAGAATACAATCTGCACATTCTGCTGAATATTCTGGACAGGCTGGGCTTCAGTCTGCTGTACTGATTCAGCAGCAATATCAGTTTTTTCTTCGGTAGCAGCTTCTGTTTTTGCTTCAGGTTTATTGAATGATATATATGAAAGCTGAACATATCCTCTCATACCGCCATATGAAATATCAGCCCATTCAGAATTGATTGAGTATACAGTTACAGGTTCGCCGTAATACATTCTTGCAATAACATTTTCATCTTCGGGATTCTGATGAAGTTCAGTATATTCCTGACTGTCAGCAGTTATGATATATCCTGTGGAGATATTTTCGGCAGATGTTGCTGTAGTTGTTTCTGAAACAATTTCCGCCTTGTCATTATCGGAAGTCTGTGTATCGGCAGATGGTGTATCACATGCTGTAAGCATTGCAGAGAGTGCAAGCGAGAATATTAAAATTTTGTTTATTCTCATACAATATACCTCCTGTATTATAAGTTTTATATACTTTATTATACCAGATATATGTAAAAAGTCAATAATTATTTTATTGTTACAGCATCGCCATAATACATATTGCCGTCAGGTATTCTTGTATTGTCATATGCCGTTACTGTTCCGTCCCAGCCACCGAGCACATATGCCGACTCATCATCAAGGTATACGGTATTGTTGTAAACTTCGTTGTCATATCCCCAGCCGTCTGCAAGCACATGAAGCTGAAATGCATCAGCTATTATGGAGTTATTTTCTCTGTAACATATATTATTTCTTATTACTGCACTGTTGCCCTGAATGTCAACAAAGCTGTCAGCATAATTTTCTCCTGATATGCCTGTGCCGTACATTGTGCAGTTTTCGACTAAAGTTCCGGTAGTAAATTCCTTTATATCTATATGTTCAGCAGATATATTTTTAAATTGACAGCCTCTGACAGTGTTATAATCACATTTATAGCCATATCCTGATGTCCATTGTGAACTTCCGATATATACTCCCTCACCGTATGATTTTGAAACAGTGCCTGTATCATGAATAAAGCAGTTCTGTACAGTACAGTATGAGCTGTCATCTCTGAGATGTATTCCCTCTGAACCAATTGTATGCACTTCACAGTTATCAATTACGGAATAGTTTGAATTGTCAAGAACAATACCTTTCTGTGCGTTGCTTACTTCAATATCCTGAATAATCCAGTAATCTCCTGTTATATAAAGCACAATATTCTCCGCAGTGTCAGTTCCTTTTAAAATTGCAGGATTATCGGGGTTTTCGCTTCTTATTACTATAGGCATATCTTCAGTGCCGTCAGCTGAGGACATGAAAAGAGAGGATTTTGCACCTGATATATCCGTTTCATATATTCCTGATTTCAGTATTATTTCATCATTGGGCTGTGCATTTATCAATGCTGATTTAAGCTCATCAACGTTTGAAACATATACTCTGTTTGTATTCTGATAAAGAATTTCATGTTTTACAGATATGCAGTCATAAATATCTCCTGAATTTCCGTTTAGTATATCACTCTTTATATCTTTTACATCTGTATATGATAAAGCATTGGCTGTAACTGAGAATATTGAAAGGCATGATAAAAGGCAGGATATTAATTTTTTCATATATTTCACCTTCTGCAATTAAATACCCCCGTCATTGATACGGCGGGGGCAATTCAGTATTTTTTATAATTTTCTGTTACTTGATAATATCAGTACCCATATAAGGAACAAGAGCTTCAGGAACAGTTACTGTGCCGTCCGCATTCTGATAATTTTCAAGAATTGCTGCAACAGTTCTTCCTACTGCAACTCCTGAACCATTGAGAGTATGAACAAACTGAGCCTTATCTTTTGGGGAATTTTTATAGCGTATGCCTGCACGTCTTGCCTGGTAGTCAAGGAAGTTTGAACAGCTTGAAATTTCAACATAGCGGTTATATGACGGCATCCATACTTCAATATCATATGTCTTTGCACTTGAAAAGCCGATATCTCCTGTGCTGAGGGCAACAACTCTGTACGGAAGTCCAAGTCCCTGAAGCACTCTTTCAGCATCTGCTGTAAGCTTTTCAAGTTCATCAAATGAAGTTTCAGGTGTAGTAAACTTTACAAGCTCAACCTTGTTGAACTGATGCTGACGGATAAGACCTCTTGTATCACGTCCGGCAGAGCCTGCTTCAGCACGGAAGCAGGCTGAATATGCACAATATTTTACAGGAAGCTTATCGCCTGAAATAATTTCATCTCTGTGGATATTTGTTACAGGCACTTCAGCAGTCGGGATAAGGAAATAGTCATTATCCTTGTTATCTTCAGCACTTACAAGTTTATAAGCATCTTCTTCAAATTTTGGAAGCTGACCTGTTCCGGTCATAGATGCACGGTTTACCATAAAAGGAGGGAGTATTTCAGTATATCCATTTTCAGTATGTGTATTGAGAAAATAGCTGATAATGCTTCTTTCAAGTCTTGCACCAAGTCCCTTATAGAAATGGAATCTTGCGCCGGTAACTTTTGCGGCAGTATCAGGGTCAAGGATACCGAGGCTTTTGCCTATATCCCAGTGAGCCTTTGGTTCAAAATCAAATTTAGTTGGTTCACTGAATTTTCTTATTTCAACATTTTCGGAATCATCTTTTCCTACTGGAGTAGTATCTGATGGAATATTCGGAACAGAGAGGAGAAGATTTTTCTGTTTAGCTTCAAGTTCTGAAATTTTGGCATCTTCCTGTTTAATTTTTTCGGATATAGCCTTCATTTCAGCCATAACAGCAGTTGTATCCTCACCATTTTTCTTCATAGCAGGAATCTGCTTTGAAACTTTGTTCTGCTGTGCCTTGAGATTATCGGTTTCAGTAGAAATTTTTCTTCTTTCGATGTCAATTGCGAGTATATTGTCAATATACTCATCATAATCGGCATTTCGTGTTTTAAGAGCTGTTTTTACAGCATCGGGATTTTCTCTTATTCTTTTGATATCAAGCATTTTTTACAACCTCTTTTATATAAAAAATTTTTATTTATCTGAAGAACTCATATCAGCAAGCCTGTCGGCAATAGCGGATAAGTCCTCTTTATCATAAAATTCAAGAACAATTGTTCCATGACCTTTTTTATCCGATTTAATAGACACTTTTCTGCCGAGGATTTCATGGAGAGATAATTCCATTTCTCTGAAATAGCTGTCCTTGTGAACTGTTTTTTCAGGCTTTGGCTGTGCACAGATATTCTTCACAAGTTTTTCAAGCTGTTTTACAGTAAGATTATCTTCAGCACACTGTAATGCAAGCTTAATCATAATATCCCTGTTTTCGCATGAAAGCAGAACTTTAGCATGACCTACAGATATTTTATTATTTTCAACAAGTTCAATAATTTCATCGGGCAGTGAAAGAAGTCTTAATGAATTGGTTATATATGAGCGTGAACAACCGAAAATTTCAGATATTTTCTCATGTGTCATATTATATTTTTCAATAAGCTCCTTATATCCATTTGCTTCCTCAATTGGATTAAGGTCTTTACGCATGATATTTTCAATAAGACTTACCTGCATGGCATCACTTTCTGAAAATTCACGGATAATAACAGGTATTTCCTCAAGTCCTAAAAGACGTGCGGCTCTCCATCTTCTTTCACCGGCAACAATGCAGTAACCGCCATTATCCATAGGCTTTACAACGACAGGCTGAATGATACCGAATTTCTGAACAGATACAGCAAGTTCTGCAATGGAATCCTCATCAAAATTTTTTCTTGGCTGAAGTCTGTTAGGTTCTATATCCATAGTACGCAGAGTTTTTTTAACCTGAACATCTGATAAATTGTCATCAAATAGGGCATCAAGTCCCGAACCAAGACCTCCTTTTCTCAGAGCCATAAAATTCACTTCCTTTCAGCAATTATTTTGCGGGATTTATTTTTATACCTGATACCGAGAATTTCACAGCCAAGTCTTTCATAAGCTTCAGCGCCCTTTGATTTTTTATCATAATACATAACAGGCATACCATAGCTTGGTGCTTCTGAAATCCTTACATTTCTTGGAATAGTGGTTTTGAAAATTAAATCGGGAAAATATTTTTCAACTTCCTTTACAACGCTTAAAGTAATATTAAGCCGTGGGTCAAACATGGTAAAGAGAATTCCTTCAATTTTTAAGTTCGGATTTGATTTCATGCGGATATGTTTTATAGTATCGGTAAGTTGTGCAAGACCTTCAAGGGAATGAAATTCGCATTGCATCGGAATAATTACACTGTCGCAGGCATTGAGAGCGTTAAGGGTTATAAGGCTCAGTGACGGAGGGCAGTCAATAAATATATAATCATAATCTTTTCGGCATTCAAGAACCTGCATTTTAAGTCTGTTAAGGCGGTCATCAAGTGAAATCATTTCAATTTCACCGCCTGCAAGAGCAGATACTGAAGGAACGATGCTTACATTTTTAAATTCAGTTTTTATTACAGTATCATTGATATGGGCAGAGCCTGTCAGAATATCATAAGATGAATATTTAACCGATTTTTTGCGTATGCCATATCCGCTTGTAGTATTGCCCTGAGAATCGACATCAATGCAAAGGACTTTTTTGTCTTTTGAGCCGATAAAAGCGGAAAGGTTTATAACGGTGGCAGACTTGCCGACACCGCCTTTCTGATTAGCAACAGCGAAAACTTTAGCCATTTTACCCTCCTGAAACATTTTAAATAACATAGATATTATATCATATTAGAATTATAATGTAAAGATTAAAATAAAAATGTTCCACATGGAACATAAAAAAATATATGATATAATGTCATAAGAAGCAGAAAAATCCTCTGATACAGTATCAGAGGATTTTTATTGAATATCTGTTATTAAAATTCGTCTATAGATTTTAAGATATATTTTAAGAGCTGGCCGAGGTCTTGTATATCAATAACCCCGTCGCTGACAACATCTGCATTTATAAATGAAAGATTGTCAAGGATATTTATTCTTGTGATATGCTGTTTAAGGGCAGTTACATCGCATATATTCACAACGCCGTCACGGTTTACATCTCCTGCAAGATAGTCATATGGAATATTAAAAGTTGTTGAAATCCAGTTTTCTCTGCTGACAAAGTGGTCGAAAGAATATGTGAAAGTAACCTGTGAATTATCTTCTGAAAATGATATTTCATATTCATCGCATGTTATCGGGATATGACCGTCATCGCCTGCAAAATATCCGATATGTATTCTTTTTCCGTCAGGAAATTCAAGGTATACATCATCACTGCACTCAAGCAGAAAAGTTTTTTCAACCACAACAAGCTTGTTTTCGGAATTGGGAATATCGAATGAATATGTGAAGGTGTCGGGCTGGAATATCAATTCATAACGAATACTTTCAATTATTGAATTTATATCATATGGCTTGTCTAAAATTTCATTGCAGATATTTTCGATTATTGAAGTTATATCATCTATTGAATTTATATCATCTGGATTGTCTGAAATTTGGTCACGTACACTTTCAAGTATTAAATACATATCATCTGAACTGAGTAAACTTTCTTCGGCAGATACGGAAATAATCGGCATACTGCAACTTATTAATGCAAGGGCTGAAATTCCCGCAATAGTATTCTTTAATCTCATAATTTACCTCCTGATATTTTATTTTCTTATATAATATCATAAATATTTCCTTATGTCAATTATAGTAAAATAATTTTGTTAATTTTAACAGTGCTATGGAAAAAAATGTTAAAATTATAACACCCTGCATAATAATTATACAGGGTGTTAATATATCAATAAATTAAAGGGGGTTAATTATTTGCCCATTACAACTTCAACAGTATGAGTCTGTCCGTCAGAGAATACAGGGAGAATATTGCCGTCAACTGCTTTTCCGTCAACAGTTACGGACTTGATGCCCTTGCAGATGTGGTCAGGGTTTTTAACAGTTATATCATAAGAAGCATCTCTGTACTGTCTTACAGCCTTGAAACCGTCCCATTCCTTAGGGATTGAAGGGTCAATTTTAAGACCGTCAAAGTCAGGCTGTACACCAAGAATATACTGTGAAACAGCTACCATATTCCATGCTGCTGTACCTGTAAGCCATGAGTTCTTACCTTCACCGAATCTGCTTGCATCTTTACCTGCTATCATCTGTCCGTATACATATGGTTCAGTCTTGTGAAGGTCTGAAATATCTTCATTGAATGCAGGAGCAATCTTTGAATAGTATTCAAATGCCTTGTCGCCACGGCCGGCATAAGCTTCAGCACAGATTATCCATGCATTGTTATGTGTGAAGATACCTGCATTTTCTTTATATCCGCCCGGATATGTTGAAATTTCACCGTATTCAATATAGTATTTTGTGAATGCAGGATTGTTAAGAACAAGACCATACTTTGTATTGAGGTACTTGTCAATAGAATCGAGAGTCTTAATATCTGCTCCCTGTTCTTTTCCGATTTCCGACATAACAGCAAAGCCCTGTGGTTCAATGAAGATTTTGCCTTCTTCGCATTCCTTTGAACCCATCTTGTTGCCGTTTGCATCATACGCTCTTATGAACCAGTCACCGTCAAATGCTGAATCCATAACATTCTTTTTCATCTTGTCGATTTCAGCCTGAGCCTTTGCAGCTTCATCTTCCTTGCCAAGATGCTTGAGAATACCAACGTATGCAGGACCTGCATATGTAAAGAGAGTTGCAACCATAACAGATTCAGCAACCTTGGAGTAGCCGCCTTCAGCTTCAAACTTAGGATTTGTATATGTCTGGAAGCTTTCACCGGGAGTATCTGAATAGCATGAAAGGTTGATACAGTCATTCCAGTCGGCACGCATTGCAAGCGGAAGTCCATGAGGACCAAGATTGTTTACGATATGATAGAATGAAACTGTCAGGTGGTCAAGCATTGGTTTTGCAAGGGATTCATCGTTATTATAAGGAACCATTTCATCAAGAATTGACCAGTCGCCTGTTTCTTTGATGTATGAACCGACTGAAAGTATCATCCACAGCGGGTCATCAGAGAAGTCACCGCCGATGTCGGAGTTGCCTTTCTTTGTAAGAGGCTGATACTGATGGTAGCAGCCGCCGTCAGGAAGCTGTGTTGATGCAAGGTCAATAAGTCTTTCTCTTGCTCTGTCAGGAATCTGATGAACGAATCCGAGAATATCCTGATTGGAATCTCTGAAGCCCATTCCACGGCCGATACCTGATTCAAAATATGATGCTGAACGTGAGAGGTTGAATGTAACCATGCACTGATACTGGTTCCAGATATTTACCATTCTGTCAACCTTTTCATCAGGAGTTTTGACATTGAATATTCCGAGGAGATTATTCCATGCAGCCTTGAGTTCTGCAAGACCTGCCGCAACCTTTTCAGGAGTATTGTACTTTTCAATCATTGCATAGGCTTTTTCCTTGTTGATTGTAACGCCGTCTGCTTCAAACTTCTTGTCAGCAGGCATTTCAACATAGCCGAGAATGAATACGAGAGTTTTGCTTTCGCCGGGTGCAAGAGTGATTTCCTTGTAATGTGAAGCGATTGGTGACCAGCCGTCAGCAAATGAATTTGTTGCCTTGCCGTCAGTTACAGCCTGCGGGTCGCCGAAACCGTTGTAAAGTCCGATAAATGAGTCACGGTCTGTATCATAGCCGTCAATTGTATCATTGACTGTATAGAATGCATAGTGGTCACGTCTGTCCCTGTATTCTGTCTTATGGTAGATTGTTGAGCCTTCTACTTCAACACGGCCTGTTGAGAAGTTTCTCTGGAAGTTTGTGCAGTCGTCCTGAGCGTCCCATAAGCACCATTCAGCGAATGAGAAAAGTTTCAGAGTTTTTTCTGATGAACCTTCATTTGTAAGAACGAGCTGCTGAACTTCTCCGTCATAGTTCTGGGGAACGAAGAATGTAACTTCAGCCTTGACGTTGTTTTTCTTGCCTGTGATGATAGTATAGCCCATACCATGACGGCATTCATAGCTGTCGAGTTCAGTCTTTACAGGTGACCAGCCGGGGTTCCAGACAGTTTCATTATCCTTGATGTAGAAATAACGACCGCCCATATCAATCGGAACATTGTTGTAACGGTATCTTGTAATTCTTCTCAAACGAGCATCTTTATAGAAGCAGTAACCGCCTGCTGTATTGGATATGAGTGAAAAGAAGCCCTGATTGCCGAGATAGTTAATCCACGGGTAAGGTGTCTTTGGAGATGTAATAACATACTCCTTGTTTGCATCGTCAAAAAAACCGAATTTCTTCATAGAAAATCTCCTTTTGATATTATTTTAATATTGAATTAAGCGGAAAACCGCTATATATAACATAAACTGTTGAAAATATTGTATCATATTTTTAAATATTTTGCAATAGTTTGAGATAAATTTTATATTATGCATTAAAAAAATGCAGAATAATGTGAACATTGTTCATATTATTCTGCATATTAAATTCTGAATGTTCTATGTGGAACATTTATCTGAGGTAATGGAAAAGGGAGGTTTTAATACCATCGGCATTGCCATTTACAATAATTTTGTCAATTCTTCTGCCGTCACTGAGAGTGTCAAAGATATCTTCACCGCTGAAGCCTGAATATTCCGAATATTCGGCATAACAGCCATGCATACTGTATTCAAGGCGGTTTTTCATGCTCTGTTCAGGATTGCTCAGATACTGTCTGTCAAGGGAAATCTGTCTGTGTCTGACAATATTCCTGTCGGAGGCATCGGAATTATGAAGTCTGTATGTGTCGTAGTTCCCGTCAATATCCTGCATATGAAAGTCACTGACTATATTGGTATAGTCAAGGCAGAGTCCACGGCTGAAGATAAGTTTGCCGTCAGTTGAAAAAACGGAAGGATTTTCAGGCGGTGAAATCATTATGCAGTTATTGTTTCTGATATATGGATAAATGCCTGTAACCTTATAGCTTATATTTACAACAGCGTCCCACAAATTTGCATTATCCTTGAGGAATATATAATTCTGAACAGTGTCATTGCATTCATGTGTTACATAAGGTATATCAACAAAGCTGTCCATAAGGCTGTTTAGAGATGTGTTGTACATCATTCCGGGAACAGGCTGATTCTGAAGAAGAAGTGATGAAAAGCCTTTTGAAGTTACGGAAAGTATACTTATTCCTGATTTGGCATTGTATTTTACTGTGTCAATAAGTCCGTGATGAATAGTAAATCCGTTTACTGATACGGATAATTCCTTATACTGAAGAAAGCCGCTGTCACATATTATTGATACAGAAGCGGTGGTGTATGGGGTAAAATATTCCTTTATGACTTTAAGGGATATGATTTTGCTGAAATTCTGTATATTACTGCTGATATCAGTAAGTGAAACAATTATTTCATTCATTTTTATCCCCCTCTGCTGTAATTCCTGCTGATGAAGTAAAAGTCATATCAATGGCGGTTACAGTATTATTGTTATTATTTTCCGCTGAATATTCTGAGAGAGTCATATCGGAGAATAAAATGCCGTCAATGCTGAATGAAAATTTTTCCCCTGATACAAATGCATTTTCAAGTGCGGTCAGGGCAGAGGAATTATCTGCCTTGCAGAAAGCCTTTACATTGAGGACAGCGGGATTTATACCTTTTGCATATACATATGTATCTCCTGAAACGGTAAATTGTTTTGAATAATTTTTTGAACGGTTTAATCTGTATGATGAAACAAAAAAACTATATTCTGAAATATTTATTCTGTTTGAGTAATTCTGAAAGAAATCAATCAAAGTTATCTGCCTCCTGACTGATATAAAAATCCGGAAATAGTTACAAATGAATAAATTTCCGCAAGCTGAAAGCTTTTGTTTATTTCGGTTTTACAGCCTGATATATCAGTAATTCTTAAATTTGAATTTAAAAGAACATTTATGATGCTGCTTTCATATTTGTCCATAAGTATGAGCTTATCGGTTTCAGGCGGTGCGAAAAGCGATATTTTGACCTGAACCGCAACAGGCAGACCGGTCGCTGTGTCAAATTCCCCGCCATGGTTTATTTTAAGTGAGCTTATGCCTGCAACGGAGAATATTCTGTCGGATACAGGAATATCAGGAAAAAATTCATATACAGCAAAATCAGCATTCAGGCTGATAATTATGGTTAATTTTTGTATAAGAGAAGAAAGATTCATAATATTATACCTTTGTAAATATAAAATTGCAGTCGTCTGTTAAGTCAGATATACTGAGCCAGTATTCACGGACAAGATTTTCTGCAAGCTTTGATTTTTTTTCACTGTTATCATCTTTTGCAACAGTTCCTGCATATGTATATGAGAGTTTGTCTTTAAGCCCCAGAACCTGTATGTATCTGAGATTGGCAACGGAAGCACATAAAAATGCAAGTCTTTCATCGCTGAGGTCAGCACTTTTTTTGAGTTTGGGAAGAATATCCGAAACAGCCGAATTTATAAACGGCATATATTTTTTAACATCTGTTTCTCCTGAAAAAAGGGTAAAAAGACTGCATATTTTTTCAATATTCATTATAATTTAACCTCCTGTATTCTGAAATCATCAAAAGAATTTGCAGTGCCGTGCGAAAGCTGGGACTTTGCACAGGAAGAACTTTTATATTCCTTCATGAGAATGCGTCTGAACTGAGTGAGTTCGCATATATCCATTTTATCGCAGGCAGATTCAAGAGCCTTTGCATATGAAGCAGAACCGCTGAGAAAACAGAGTCTTGTAACATCTTTTCTTATATCATCATAAAGCAAGTCTATAATTTCATCTTTTTTTCTTAATTCCTCCTCAAATGATTTTATGATTTCATCGTCAGCGGAATTATATTTTTTTGTAACGCCTGCATTTATCTGAGCGGGAACAGCAACAAAGCTCCATTCATATGCATCTGAAATATTTTCAAGGATATGACAGCAAAGCTTTGAGCCATATTTTTTGCCCTTGATATGAACACATGACTTTACTGTTCTGTCAGTACCGCATATTGAGCATATACGCCTGTCAGCAGAGCATGAAACGCTTACTTCCTTTTTGATACCTCCGTCAATTTCTTTTATAAGGTCTGCATTTGATGAGGTTCTTATCATATATGCACAGCCTTTGAGATATTTATAGGGCGTGCCGTTTCTGTTCAATTTTGAATTATCCGTAATAATTTCAGTATCAAAAATTCTTGCAGTCTGATTTGACCCTTTTGGATTGTGGTCAAAAATTCCTGTTTTTCCGATAAAAAGAGATTTAAGAGTTTCAAGGGAGCTGTCAGAAAATGCTTCATAATCCCTGTCAATATCATTGTCACAGAGAATTACATCAAATATATAGACTTCATCTTCCTGAAATTCACGCCTTGTAAATTTATTGAGTTTTTCAAGCATAGTTAAAAAATCCTCCTTATTTTTCAGCCCCTCTGCCATATTTTATATACAGCAGAGGGGTGATTATTTTATTAAATCAAGATTATGAAAGTTTAAGAACCTTTACGGCATCGCTCATAAGTTTTTTAAATCCGATGCAGATGGAAACTGAAACCATATCAAGCTGTTTGTCAATCATTTTGTCAGTTTCAAGAGTTATATCAGCATTTGAAATCATTTCAAGGGCATATTCAGAATCAAGTCCGATTATAACATTGTCATCAACCTGAGATGATGAAAGCATTGCAGTTCCAAAAGGAAAATGAACAATTCCGTTTTCATCATATGTACAGTCCTCCATGGCTGACATTGCAAGAATTTCAGCGGAAACTGAATTTGAAACAAGGACAGTATTCATTCTGAAATCAGGAAAAGAGCCGTAAAGTGAGGCAATATCACTGTATGCAAGAGAAGAACCGCTGATATTTACTGAAGAAGTACCTGAAACGAGTGTGCTTACAGCCTTTCCGAGCATAGCGGAAGCGAGTTTTTTTCCGATAGCTTTAAGGGTAAGAGCATAAGCTTCAATAGACTGGTTCATAAGAGCCTCATATGAAGTTGAAACAAGTCTTCCGAGCTTGTCAAGAGTAATTGTTGAAGAATCTTCATTTATAGTTGTTGACGGGAGAGAATTTCCCTGAGTGGTAACAGTGCCGTAAGAAGATGAGCCGTCTGAAACGCTGAATCCTCTGTAAATGCGTGAAGATGAGATTGTTCTGACAGCAACGATTTTTTCAAGAAGTGAATCGGACATACCCTGTTTTATAGCTCTTAAAACAAATTCAGGAAAAAGCACAGCGCTTTCTGTAGTGGTAAAGAATTTTGAAATGCAGTCACAGTTTTTTCCTTTTACTTTGATATCAAAACGCTTGAGCTGTCTTTCATAGGCATCAAGACTGGCAAGAGGAGTATCAGCATAATTTTCTGACGGGTCAAGTTCCTCAAGAGCCTGAATGAATGATTTTCCTGAAAGGTTATAAAGACCTTTTTCGAGTCTTACATTTTTGTACATAATAAAGTACCTCCATATATTTAATTGTTTTTAATATCTGCAAGGCGGAGTTCAATTTCCTCTGCCTGAGCATTTTTAAGACGTGCATCAGCAAGTTCCACTTCGTCCTGAAGATTTATATTATCCCATGCAACACTGATATCGGCATTGCTTCCGTTAAGGCGGAGAAATGCAGTTGAAATCTGTTTTATTACAGGAGTTATTAACCTGCGGTAATATTCCAGTTCAGATGTAAGGATATCAGCCTGCTGCGAGGACATACGTTCGGTTGATGACCAGTTAAGGCCGAGCAGAAACGGTGGAATTGAGAGTTTTGATATAAGCTGTTCAAGGAGCTGACGGACGGGGATATTTGTATCAATAAGCTGATTTTCAGCACCGATAACTTTTATGTCAACATCACCGACAGCGACGAAATCACGGATATTTCCGCCGTGATGAGAATTCATGCCTTCTGACCATTCTTTAGCAATCTGAACGGCTCTTTCCTTAGCCATATTTTTATCGGAAATGTCGCCTGAGGGCTTGTATGTTACAGCATAGCGAACATTGCCGACACGGTCATAATTCTGACCGATACATTCGTATATACGCATCAGAATACTGCTGAGAACGGGAAGTCCGTGAAGCACGGAATGACCGTATACATGACCGTCTGACGGATTTAGAGCCGAGAATATAATTCTTTCGGGGTGAGGGAGTTCAGACTCCGAGCCGTCATTGTTTCTGAGACAGACAATCCTGTCAAAAGGGGATATACCTTTTCTGACATTAATATCTGATATATTGCCGTTAAAAAGACCTGCAATCTGCATGGTGTCTTCATCAATAATAATTTCACCGACAGCATTTCCATAAGTTATAAGGCTGTCAAGAAATGAGTCAGTAAAGCATTGCAGGGATTTTGACGAAAGACCGACAGGAATATTTTCTACAAAGCAATCGAGTTCATGCTGAATGTTTTCATCACTGCATAAAACTGAGTAACCGCCTGTAAGACGGATAATCTTTGATATAGCGGCATCAATGATGGGAACATTTAATCTGAGATTTTCATAAAGATTTTTTGCATATATCCCTGTATTGAAATCATACGGGGAAAATGAGGAACAGCGTTCAGTCTGAATTAAAATGCCGTTATCCTGTTTAGGCTTGTCACGGGTAAAAAGTCCCATATATATGTAATGCACCTCCTGAAAAATATAAAAAATATGAACGGGCATTTAAATGCGTTCAGCCGAGAGAACGAAGAAATTGTCATTGCCGGAATTATTGTCAGCAAGGACAGTGCTGACAAAATATCTGATATCGTCCATGGCATGGTCATTTTCTTTCAGCGGAACATCATAATTTACCTTATCGTTCCATTGATAGAGGGAAAATTCCCTTACGGTATCCTTGCACGATGTTGAAAACATAATTTTTTTCTGTTTTATGGCATCGCTTACACGCCTTATACCGCTTAAAACATCATTGTCGGCTTTTTTAACAGTAAATTTTCCATGTCTTTTAATACATTCAATAAAGCTTGCAGCCGATGGGTCAACAATGATGAAATCAATATTAAATCCGTCAGTAAGATTTTCAAGAGCGGCATAATGTTCCTCATCAGTGCGGGAAATACCTTCACGCTTTGAACAGTAATAATATTCCTTGAGTCTGTACCAGATACCGTCTGAAAGTCCCCATAATCCGAATGATGACGGATTAACAGTTCCATAATCGCAGGAAACTATAAATCTTTCGCATACAGGTTCATCAGAAAAGAAATGGATTCTGCTGTCGACCATAGGATACACAAGACCGCTTGAAACGGTCCATATGCCGAGAATGAAGCGTTCATGGAAAACACCTGAATAAAGCTTTGAATAGCGTTCTTTTATTTCAGCGGACAACGAGGGGTTATCGTCCATAGTGAAATGAAGATAAAGAGCATTTTTTTCCTTAGC
Source organism: uncultured Ruminococcus sp. (assembly GCA_964426275.1). GTDB lineage: Bacteria > Bacillota > Clostridia > Oscillospirales > Ruminococcaceae > UBA5884. The sequence goes on from CAYRPZ010000003.1 coordinate 44,304, forward strand.
TTTTTTAATCCATTCGGTATAGAACCAGTGATAAGGATTTTCGGGATTGCAGTTAAACCACATTTTGGAATTTCTTACAGAGCATCTTGCAAGAGCCTGTTCAACGAACGAACGAGGCATAAGGGCAACTTCATCAAAAAAAACGCCGCATAAAGTCATACCCTGAATAAGTGAGGCAGAGGATTCATCTTTTCCGCCAAAAAGGTAGTATCTGTTGATAACACCGCAAAGACGGATATCTATATAATTTTTGCTTACTTTTTCGATACAGGTAAATCCGATAGAACCGAGGGTATTGACAAGGGGAGTGATTACGTTGCGTTTCAGAGAAGTAATAGTTTTTCCGCAGAGAGCGAAAGAGCCGTTTTTGAAATTAGTCATTGACCATGATATAAAGCCGATTGACATGGACATAGTTTTTCCGCTTCTTACAGCACCGTCACAAATAATTGCATCATAATTTCTGTATTCAGGAGAATTCCACCATTTAACAGCGAGAGTCTGCTTAGGTGAAAATTTACTAATCCTCATTATTATCCTCCTGACTGGTAAAGCTGAGAGCATTGATAAGATTTTCAGCATTACTGAATTCAGAATTTTCCTTTTCGCAGATTAAAAGTTTTTCCATGGCCTTGAGTCTGTCAGCGAATTTTATTTCGATACCGCCGCCCTTGACCTTTTTAATTTCAGAAATGCTGAAAAGGTCAAGCTGTGAGAGTTGATGAGGGGAAGGGAAATCATCACTGCAAAGGGAAACGGCATCATTGAAACTGCCAAAGGCAAGACGTTCAAGCCCTGTGGTTACAAGTTCGGAAGCAGGCTGATAAAGACAGCTTCTGAGTCTGCGGATTTTAAGTCTGCAAGATGGATTTTCGAGGGTATTAAGACCGTCAATAAGTGCAGATGATTCAGGGAAACCTGCTTTTACGGCTGCTTCATAGACATTGCCGAGCATTATGTAATAGAAGCAGAAAAGTTTTCTTTTTTCTTTCAGTTCCTTTCCATAAGACATATTGAAAGACCTCCTGACAAATAAATTTTTATGATACGGAGAAAGCCCGTTCACTTACAGGGTAAAAACGGGCTTTTTTTGCATGTAAATATGCAAATTTTCAGAAAAAATATTTTTTTAGAGGAAAAATTAATTGATTTTTGCATGATTTCACTGTATAATGTATAAAAAAGAGGGGGATAAAAAATGAAATTCAAATGTAAGGTCTGCGGGAAATATAAAGAACCATCAAAAAAATTATTCGAGGGCTATGAAATGCTTGCATATGATTATATGATGACATTTACAAATTTTAAAGATGAAAAGGATATTGATTTTAATAATTATGAAGTAATGGAAAAAGCACCATGTAAAGATGAAATGTGCATTTTAAAGGTATATTTTCCTTTTAATTTTGAGGTCGGTGACAGGTTCAATGTACTTTTCAGACCTGCAAATTCATATTATAACGGCTGGAACGAATGTCCCGAGGAAATTTTACAGTCAGCAATAGTTTCTTGCAGATTTGAGAAAGAAATATTCAGCGATGAAGAGAAAGGATATATCTTTATAAAAACAGAAGATGTTATATTGTTGCCTGACTTGATAAAAAGATTTCCTGAATATCATGAAAAAAGTTTTGATGAATGGAAAAAAAAATGTTGGATAGAAGATGAAGATGAATACAGTGATGAATGGACAGTATATTCATGGTCCGCACAAGGTGACTGTGGGAATTGGCATCTGATTTATAAAGACATCAATGGTAAAAGACATCTGTTGTTATCATGTTCATGGGGATTTCATGGTGATGATATCAGCTGTGGAAATATTGTCTTTGATGAATAGAAAAATTGTATTATTTTTATACCATAAAAAAAGAAATTTCCGAGGAAATTTCTTTTTTTTATTGTATAATATTATTTGTCCTTTGGCTTGAAAATAAGGGATACAAGAAGTCCGAAAATGAGTGCGGCAGTAATTCCTCCTGCCGAGGCGGTAAGACCTCCGGTAATGACACCTGAAAATCCTTTTTCATCTACAGCATTTCGTACTCCTTCAGCAAGAAGATGTCCGAATCCTGTAAGGGGAACACTTGCACCTGCACCTGCAAAATCAACAAGGGGCTGATACCAGCCGAAAGCAGAAATTATAACACCGCTCACAACATATGCAACTAAAATTCTTGCAGGAGTAAGTTTAGTGTAATCTATAAGAACCTGACCGACTGCACACAGCAAACCTCCTATAATAAATGACCACAAATAGCTCATAAAGTCATCTGTACCTTTCTTTTACATAATTTTCTTGCAACCAAAAACGGTTGGTTGCAAGAAATAAATTCCAATTAGAACGATTGGTTGCAAGAAAAAAATTCCATACGGTTTGCAACCAAAACAGGTTGCAAGAATAAAATGGAAAATCAAGTTGGTTTGCAACTTAAAAAATATGCGGTTTGCAACCAAGTTGCAACCAAAAATATTGGTTGCAAGCTTAATTTTATTAAGTTGGCAACCAACTTGCAACTGGTAAAAATTCCTTGCAACCATTTTTACCAGTTAATGTATGCA
>CAYRPZ010000003.1:46965-59842 GCA_964426275.1 uncultured Ruminococcus sp.
CAACTTGCAACTGGTAAAAATTCCTTGCAACCATTTTTACCAGTTAATGTATGCAACTTGCAACCGGAGTTGTTAATTGCTTGAAAGGAAAACGAGATGAGAAATTGACGGGATAGTTTCGCCCTGTTGTGATGAAGTCGGTGACATTAAAGCACCGGTTGCAGCAAAGAGCATACGTTTAATTTTTCCGGATTTAAGAAAGGGGAGAAAATAACCGCAGAGAATACTTGCAGAACAGCCACAGCCTGAACCGCCTGCATGAACGTCCTGACGTTCGATATCAAACATCATAACACCGCAGTCACGATGCTGTCTTGAAATGTCAATACCGTCTTTTTTCAGCAGGTCAATAAGGAGAGAGCTTCCGACAGTGCCGAGGTCGCCTGTTACAATATAGTCAAAATCTTTTGGAGAATATCCTGTATCATTAAGGAATGTATTTATGGTATCAGCAGCGGCAGGAGCCATTGCAGCCCCCATATTATTGGCATCATTTATTCCGAGGTCATTTATTTTTCCGACTGTACCGCCTTTGACGAATGGGGGATTGTTTTCGGAGGAAACAATAACGGCTCCGGAGGCGGTGCAGGTCCATTGTGCGGTGGGAGTTCTCTGACCGCCGTATGAGAGGGGAAAGCGAAACTGCCTTTCTGCTGTTGAAAAGTGAGAAGATGTTGAATTGAGTGAATATTGAGCATAACCGGCGTTGACAGACATTGATGACATTAAAAGTCCTTCAGCCATAGTTGAGCAGGCACCGTATATGCCGAATATGGGTATATCGAGTTCACGCAGACCGTAAGTAGTTGAAATGCACTGATTAACAAGGTCGCCGGCAAACATAAAATTTATATCTTCTTTTCTGAGGCAGGCTTTTTTGATAGTATTCTGAACAGTAATTTTCTGCATAAACGATTCAGCTTTTTCCCATGTATCCTGACCGAAATATGAATCCTGTTCCACAACGTCAAAATATTTTCCGAGAGGGCCGTCGCCTTCTTTTGAGCCTACAGTTGAAGAAAAGGATTTTATGGAAACGGGTTTGTCAAAAATAAAAGTATTTCTCATAAAAATCTCCTTTCGGGAAATAATTTTTTATAATGATATTATCTTGCAATTAAAATAAAATATTCAGATTTGTGAAGATATTTTTTTTAATCTGACTGAAAATTTATTGTATTATTTTTAATTATTTCCGGAGGATAATTTTAAGTTTTTTACGAGATGATTTTTTGGGAGTGAAAAATTTATTTGCAATGGCTTGCAAAAATCCGGAAAAGATATTATAATATAGAAGTGTCAATATTTTAAAGGAGGACTAAAAATGGTAGTAATCGAAATGGAAAACGGAAAAAAGATAAAGCTTGAACTTTATCCTGAAATTGCACCTGAAACAGTTGCAAATTTTGAAAAGCTTGTAAATCAGGGTTTTTATAACGGACTGATATTTCACAGGGTTATAAGCGGATTTATGATACAGGGCGGCTGTCCTGACGGAACAGGCATGGGAGGTCCGGGCTGGACAATCAAGGGAGAATTTTCTTCAAACGGCTTTAAGAATGACTTAAAGCATACAAGAGGGGTTATTTCGATGGCACGTTCCATGATGCCGAATTCAGCCGGTTCACAGTTTTTTATCATGCATAAGGATGCACCTCATCTTGACGGACAGTATGCAGGTTTCGGCAAAGTAGTTGAGGGCATGGACGTTGTTGATGAAATTGCGGAAACGCCTGTTGATTATAATGACAGACCAAAGGCAGACCAGATAATGAAATCAGTAACTATTGAATAGTTTTCGGGCAGATTTTTCATAAATGAAATTTCTGCCTTTTTTTATTTAAAATTAATTTTTTCAATAAAATGGCTGAAGTTTTAATGAAATTATTATATAATTGTAAGTTATACTGAATAATTTATAAATATCATATAAAAATCAATGTAATTTTTCAGTTTTATGACGATTGACAATTTTTTTAATAACAAGTATAATTATTTATAGAAAATATTTTATTTCAAAAAAGAGGTTGCTTGTTATGGAAAAAATAACTATTGAACTCAATTCAAATCCGAAAGCTAAGCCGGAAGATGAATCCAAGCTTGGATTTGGGCATCTTTTCACAGACCATATGTTTATTATGGACTATAAGGACGGAAAAGGCTGGTACAATCCGAGAATAGTGCCGTTTGGACCGCTCACTCTCAGTCCGGCGACAATGTGTCTTCATTATGGTCAGGAAGTTTTTGAAGGCCTTAAAGCATACAGAACGGCTGACGGAAAAATACAGCTTTTCAGACCTGATGAAAATTTCAAGAGGCTTAATGTTTCAAATGAAAGACTTGTAATTCCTGCAATTGATGAAGAATTTGCACTGCATGCCCTCAATGAACTTGTAAAAGTTGATAAGGACTGGGTTCCGCATACAGACGGTGCATCACTTTACATAAGACCGTTTATTATATCGGTTGATCCGTATCTTGGAGTACGTCCTGCAAGTGAATATATGTTTATAATTATAATGTCACCGTCAGGAGCTTATTACTCATCGGGACTTGACCCTGTAAGCATATATGTTGAAAGCAATTATGTAAGAGCAGTAAAAGGCGGAATGGGCTTTACAAAGACAGCCGGAAACTATGCTGCATCACTTATTGCCCAGAATGAAGCACACGAACAGGATTATTCACAGGTACTCTGGCTTGATGGTGTTGAAAAGAAATACATTGAAGAAGTAGGAGCAATGAATATATTCTTTAAGATTGACGGAGAAATTATTACACCTGCTCTGCACGGTTCAATACTTTCAGGAATAACAAGAAAATCAGCAATTGAACTCTGCAAGAGCTGGGGAATGAAAGTTTCTGAAAAGAGAATTACAATTCAGGAAGTTGCTGAAGCATATGACAATGGAAAGCTTGAAGAAGTTTTCGGTACAGGAACAGCAGCAGTAATTTCACCTGTAGGCCGTCTTAAATGGCAGGACAAGGTAATGATAATCAATGACAATAAGATAGGTGAAGTTTCACAGAAACTTTATGATACAATGACAGGAATCCAGTACGGCAAAATAAAAGATGAATTCGGCTGGATAAGAGAAGTAAAATAATTATTGCATGGAAAAATAAAAATCAACAGAGGAACGGAATTTTTACAGTTCTGTTCCTCTGTTTTTTCAGATAAAATGCATAATTTGAATGATATTAATAATACATAAATGCCAAAATTATCAGATGCCTATTGACAATATATCAATATTTTATATATAATTATTATAATGTATATAATTTGCAGTATTGAAAATAAAAATAATTTAAAGGAGTTTGTATAATTATGGCCTTGAAAAAACATGTTATGACTGCTGTAACATCAGCTGTATTTGCATTGACTTCAGCAAGTGCAGTGGTTCAGTTGTCATATTTTTCAGATGCTGATGAAGTATCTGCTGAACTTACCTCATTAACTGCTGAAGAAATAACATCTCAGATGACTATTGGCTGGAATCTCGGCAATTCTCTTGATGCAACAGCATCATCAGGCACTCCGTCAACAGCCTCACCTAAAAAATTTGCAACAGCATGGGGAAATCCTGAACCTACAGAAGAACTTATTGAAACAGTAAACAATGCAGGATTTAATACAATCCGTATTCCTACTACATGGTATCAGCATCTTGAATATAATGAATCAACAGACGTATATGAAATTGAACCCACATGGATGGAATATGTAAAGCAGACTGTTGACTGGGCATATGAAAGAGATATGTTCATTATTCTTAATGTTCATCATGAAGATTTTATAAATCAGTCTGAATTTACTGATGAAACACTTGAGGAAGCAAGCAAGAAACTCGGTGATATATGGACACAGATATCAGATGAATTCAGCGATTATGACCAGCACCTTATTTTTGAAGGCATGAATGAACCTCGTCAGACCGGAAACAGTACTGTTTCTGAATGGGGAAACGGTTCTGAGGACGGCGGATATACATGGAATTATCTAAATACTCTTGAAAAAGTATTTGTAGATGCAGTAAGGTCTGACGGTACAGGATATAACAGCGAAAGACTGCTTATGCTTCCTGCATACTGTGCAACTACTGACATACAGGCACTCAATGCAATTGAAATTCCTGAAAATGCAGGAAATGTTGCAATATCAACTCATGCATATTCACCGTATTTCTTTACTATGGATACATCGGAGTATGCAAACCATGAATTCCCCGGAAAAAGCGGTTATGGTGAAGATTATGACTCATCACTTAAATCTCTTTTCAATAATTTGAAATCAGTATCGGAAAGCAAGGGTGTTCCGATTATCATGGGAGAATTCAGTGCATCTGACTTTGAAAATACTGAATCAAGAGTAAACTGGGCAAAATCATATCTTACATATGCAAAGGAAGCAGGAATACCATGTGTTCTCTGGGACAACAATGTTTCCGCAGACGGCACAGGCGAAGCTCATGGATATATTTACAGAGCAACAAATACAATTTATCCTAATTCTTATGATGTGCTCAAAGCTATGATGGATACTGTAGGAGTTACAGATTATGTACTTCCGGAATATAAGGAATATGAAAAGCCGTCATTCTCATGGGATAATGTAGGAATAGGCAGTGACTGGCAGGAAATATACCGCAGTGAAAGCGGAGAAAAGCTTGAATCATGGAAGAACATGACAGTCAGTGGCTGGAAAGAGTATGCAAATGAAAATTATATGTTTGCATTTGTATATGATTCAGAAGATGCTGCCGAAATCGTATTTATGAATTCAGCAGGCGGTGAGAACTGGAACAGAGTTTCAGCAGATGTTGACAAGTCAGGCAATTTTGTTGCATACTTCACTTATGATGATATTGTAAGTTCAATTACAGCGGGCGGAACTATTGATGATATGGACAATCTTTTCCTCAGTGCGACAATGAAGGAACTTACAGCTTACGGACTTTATGCAGTACCTGTAAGCGGAAGCGGTGAAGTAACAGAAACAACTCCTTCAGAAAAAGAAACACTCCTTGGAGATGTAAACTGTGATAAAAATGTAAACTGCTTTGACTTTGTATCTATGAAAAATTATCTTATCAAGAGCGAAGATATGACTGGTCAGGCATTTATAAACAGCGATATGGACGAAAACGGAGTTATTGATGTAAGAGATGCAGTTCTCCTTAAAAAATTTATCGTAGCATAAAATATTAAAAACATTAAATAAAAGATTAAAGGGAAATTCCGGTACAAAAGGAATTTCCCTTTTTATTATTCTGATAATAGTTTTTTATATGACAAGTCGACTGCAAATGCTCCGAGCGGTGCAGTAATGAGTATTGAGAGAACCGCTGACGTAAGTATAATCTGTCCGCACGGCAGTCCCATTGCAAGTGGTACAGCACCGATTGCAGCCTGTACAGTTGCTTTGGGAGTATATGATATCATGCAGAAAAATCTTTCTTTCAATGTGAAAGGGGATTTTATAAGTGAAACAAAGACTCCTGCCATTCTGAATAATAATGCAGTGAATATATATATTACTGCTGTAAATCCATAATTCATTGCATTATCAAGGTTTACTTCCGCACCAACAAGTACAAAAAGAAGTATTTCCGCACCTGTCCAGAGTTTATTATATTTTGAAGATAATCTTGGAGTAATGTCGGGATAGAATTTATTAAGTGATATGCCGATTGTCATTATAGCTATAAGAGCAGATATTCTTATTTTATTTTCAAGCATATCCTGCAATGCAATCATAAGAAATGAAATACTAAGCATTATTATAACTTTTGCAGTATCTCTTATATGTACTTTTTTAAAATATTTGCTGAAAAGAAATCCGGCAGTAATGCCCATAAGTATACCGAGGATTACAGATACAGGGATTTGTATGAATGTAAATGGTGAAATGTCGCTGTTTCCTGATACAAGTGCTGTAAATGATGTAAATAAAACTATTACATATACATCATCAGCCGATGCTCCTGCAAGAATGGTTTGAGGAACGCAATGCTTTTTCCCGTATCCGTTTTCTATCAGATTTATCATTCTGGGGACTATGACAGCAGGAGAAACGGCAGAAATTACGCTTCCGAGCAAAAGAGCCTCTTTATAGTTTATTCCGAACAATGATGGTGCAACAAGAAGTGTTCCGACAATTTCAAAAGTGGCGGGTACAAAACACATGAGAACAGCACTTTTGCCTGATTTTTTCAAGTCACTGATATTAAGGGAAAGACCTGCACGGGTAAGAATTATTACAAGAGCAATCTGCCTTAATTCAGATGAAATATTAAGGATTGAGCTGTCAATAAGATTAAACATATACGGGCTTAATATGATGCCTGTAAGAATCATTCCGACAAGTGAGGGGAGATGAATTTTTTTTGAGATATATCCAAGGGACATACCGGCAATAAAGATAAGGGCAATGCTTTCAGTCATAAAATAAAAACCTCCGTAAAACGCAGAAAAGCCGATGGCTGTACTGCGTAAAAATTTTCGCAGACGTCATCAGCTTATTTAAAGCGGTTTCGGATTTATCCGGGGGAGAACATCATTCCCATTTTTATTATATCATAAAACAGCTTATTCTGCAAGTGTTATAACATCAGATATCAAATAAAGCAGACTGCTGTTATATATCAAATTTCTTTTTTATATTATCAGTAAATTCTTTCATTTTTTCAGTGAAAGAACTGCGTTTTTTATAATTTTTCTCATTAAGAGAGCTGTCGAATTTTTTGAGATGTTCTTTCTGTTCTCTTGAGAGGTTTTTAGGAACTTCAATATTTACAGTAACATACTGGTCGCCACGTTCAGAACGGTTAATACGCTTTATGCCTTTTCCTCTGAGGCGGAAAACAGTGCCTGTCTGAGTGCCTTCACTGATAGTATACTTGACATTTCCGTCAATAGTAGGCACAATGATTTCATCGCCAAGTACAGCCTGAGTGAATGTAATTGGAATTTCGCAGTAAACATCATATCCGTCACGCTTGAAAATCGGGTCAGGATTTACAGTTACATTTACATTAAGATTTCCGTTAGGACCATTGTTTATACCGGAATTTCCCTCACCTGTTACACGGAGAGTCTGACCGTCATCAATACCTGCCGGAATATCGACTTTAATATGTTTGCTGACCTGAACACGACCCTGACCATTACATTTTGAACATGGATTTTTAATAATTCTGCCTTTTCCGCCGCATTTTGAGCAGGGTTTAGAAGTTGAGATAGCACCTAAACGAGTTCTCTGAGTAATTTTGACAGAACCTGAACCATTACATTCAGGGCAGGTTTCAGGGGAACTGCCGGCTGAAGCACCTGTACCTGAACATTCAGGACATCTTTCCATACGCTGTATATGAATATCACGTTGTTTTACACCTGTGCAGGATTCCATAAATGAAATAGTAACATTGCTGAGGACATCCTGACCTCTGCGTGGTGCATTTGCATTGGAACGGGAACTTCCTCCGCTGAATGCACTTCCGCCGAAAGCACCGCCGAAAATATTTTCAAATATATCGCTCATATCAGAAAATCCGCCGAAACCGCCTCCGCCGAAACCGCCGAAACCGCTTCCGCCACCGTAATTGGGGTCAACGCCCGCATGTCCGAACTGGTCATAACGCTGTTTCTTTTCAGGGTTTGAAAGAACTTCATAAGCTTCATTAACTTCTTTAAATTTTTCGGCACAGTCAGCATCATCTGGGTGAAGGTCAGGGTGATATTGTCTTGCTAATTTTCTGTAGGCTTTTTTAATTTCATCATCACTTGCACCTTTTGATATGCCGAGTACCTCATAATAATCTCTTTTATCAGCCATAATAATAAATCCTCCGAGTTGTTGATTTCTTCAGATAACAACTTTCGGGCGGATTATAAAAATCCACCCTGAAAGTGATTTTATAAATTGTAAAATCTAATGATTAAGCCTCAGTGAAATTGGCATCAATGACATCATCATCGTTTGAACTATCGGACTTTGTATCATTAAATCCGTTCATGTCAGGACTTGCACCTGCGGCATTTGCAGCAGCACCGGCCTGCTGATAAACCTTTGTAGCAAGTTCCTGGAAAGATTTTTCGAGTTCATCTTTCTTAGCGGAGATATCACTGTAGTTATCAGTCTTGAGAGCTTCCTTGAGAGCGTCAATTTTAGACTGTACAGGAGCTTTATCATCAGCGGAAACCTTGTCACCGAAGTCTGTCATAGCTTTTTCACACTGGAATACAAGACTTTCAGCATTGTTTTTGGTTTCAACCTGTTCACGGCGTTTTTTATCTTCTTCAGCATAAGCTTCGGCATTCTTAACAGCTTTTTCGATGTCTTCCTTGGACATATTTGTTGAAGAAGTGATGGTGATATTCTGTTCCTTGCCGGTGCCGAGGTCTTTAGCAGAAACATTTACGATACCGTTAGCATCGATATTGAAAGTAACTTCAATCTGAGGGATACCTCTTGGAGCGGGAGCGATACCGTCAAGACGGAAAGTACCGAGCTGTTTGTTATCCTTTGCAAATTCACGTTCACCCTGAAGAACGTTTATATCAACAGCAGGCTGATTGTCGGCAGCAGTTGAGAAAACCTGAGATTTCTTAGTAGGGATAGTAGTATTTCTTTCAATAATCTTTGTGCATACACCACCCATAGTTTCAAGACCGAGTGAAAGCGGAGTAACATCGAGGAGGAGAAGACCGTCCTTGACGTCCTGATTGATAACACCGCCCTGATAAGCAGCACCGAGGGCAACGCATTCATCAGGGTTAATACCCTTGAAAGGTTCTTTGCCTATTTTATTCTTTACAGCTTCCTGAACAGCAGGAATTCTTGAAGAACCGCCTACCATAAGAACTTTGTTGAGGTCGGAAGTGCTGAGGCCGCTGTCATTGAGAGCCTGCTGAACAGGACCCATAGTAGCTTCAACGAGGTCAGCAGTCAGTTCATTGAATTTAGCCTGAGTGAGTGTGAGGTCAAGATGCTTAGGACCTGTTGCATCAGCAGTGATGAACGGGAGGTTAATATTTGAAGTAGGAGTTGAGGAGAGTTCTATCTTTGATTTTTCAGCTGCTTCTTTAAGACGCTGCATAGCCATCTTATCGGAGCTGAGGTCAATGCCTTCAGCCTTTTTGAATTCAGCAACGAGCCAGTCAATAATTCTCTGGTCGAAGTCATCACCGCCGAGATGGTTGTTGCCTGCTGTTGCGAGAACTTCAGTAACGCCGTCGCCCATTTCGATAATGGAAACATCGAATGTACCGCCGCCGAGGTCATAAACCATAATTTTCTGGTCTTCTTCCTTATCAACACCGTAAGAAAGGGCAGCAGCAGTAGGTTCATTAATAATTCTTCTTACATTAAGACCGGCAATCTGACCGGCATCTTTAGTAGCCTGACGCTGAGAGTCGGTAAAGTAAGCAGGAACGGTGATAACGGCTTCATTGACAGTTTCACCGAGGTAAGCCTCAGCATCAGCCTTAAGCTTCTGGAGAATCATAGCTGAGATTTCCTGAGGAGTATATTTTTTATCATCGATAGTAACTTTATAGTCAGAACCCATATGACGCTTGATAGAAGAAACAGTCTTTTCAGGGTTTGTAATAGCCTGTCTTTTAGCAACCTGACCGACAAGTCTTTCACCGGTCTTTGAGAAAGCAACAACAGACGGAGTAGTTCTTGCACCTTCAGAGTTAGCAATAACAACAGCGTTACCGCCTTCCATGACAGCTACGCATGAATTTGTAGTACCAAGGTCAATACCAATAATTTTTGCCATAATAAATCTTCCTTTCGTTAATTCATACCATATGGACGGTATGATTTATATATGAAAATTAATATTTTGTAAAATCAATAATCAGTTGGCAACAGCAACCATAGAATGTCTTATAATTCTGTCACCGAGTTTGTAACCTTTCTGGAAAACCTGACAAACAGTATTTTCGCCGAAATTTTCATCATCAACCTGTTTTATAGCGGAATGGATATTAGGGTCAAACGGCTGATTGAGGGCTTCAATTTCAGTAACTCCAAGTTTTCTGAGAATATCCTGAAGCTGATTGAAAATCATAACGATGCCTTCCTTGTATTTTTCATCGGAAGTTTCAGCATCGAGAGCTCTTTCAAAATTATCAAGAGCGGGAAGTATTTCAGCGATAGTTTTTGCTGCAGAATCGCCGTATGCTTCAGTTTTTTCCTTTGAAGTACGTTTTCTGTAGTTGTCATATTCAGCAAAAAGTCTTAAATACTTATCCTTTTCCTCTGCAAGAATGGCTTCATAATCAACAGAATTTTCAGGCTGTTCATCAGGAGTTTCATTGTTTATATCAGTATCCTGAATTTCATCAGGCTGTTCATCGAGTTCCTGATTTTCATTATTATTTATATCTTTTTCACTCATTGGTTGTCAATCCTTTCTGTCCGGCATTTGTCCTCAATCGTCATTTTCGGAAATGAGGTCTGTAATTTTCTGAGTAAAATATTCTATATAGGGAATTATTTTTGCATAATTCAGACGCATAGGACCGATAATGCCAAGAGAACCAGCATTTTTTTTACCTTTTCGGTATTTGGAAACAATCATACTTGAATTCCCGATGACGAAATTATTCTGTTCCTCGCTGAAAAGCACCTGAATACCGCTGAAGCTGTCGTTAAGGAGTTCGGCGAATTCATTTTTCCGCTCAATGAAATTAACGATTTCCATTTTATCGAGTTCATTGCAGCTAAGGAGATTTTTTTCACCGCTTATATGGAGTTCATTTGAATTTAAATCTCTTGAAAGTTCGCATACACTCTGTATAAGAGGGGAGAGCGTCATAGTATATGCACTCATAGCGGTAATAAGATTATTTAAGGTTTCATCGGAAAGCTCCTCCACACTGACACCCTGAAGATTTTCCTCTATATATTTATTAAAAAATTCAAGCTGTTCATGGTCGAGGTCGAATTCAAGACGGCATACTTTATTTTTTATCGTGCCGTTTGAAGTAATCAGCAGAATGACATAAAGTCTTTTTCCGGTCGGTATAACATCGACTTTTGAGATTACTGAAAACTTCGGAGAAGTATTGGCAGCAACAACAGCACACTGAGTAAGTTCAGCAAGAGCCTGAACAGCACTTTGGACGATAGAATCTTCAGTGATATTGTCATTTAAGTCAATCATATCATCAAGACGTTTTCTTTCGTCATCTGAAAGCTGCTGTGACGGCATAAGTTTTTCTATATACAGCCTGTAACCATTAAAAGTAGGAATTCTTCCTGCCGAGGTATGAGGCTGTTCAAGATAACCGAGCTGTTCGAGCATAGCCATATCATTGCGGATAGTTGCAGAGGAAACGTTAATGTCTGAACGTTTTGATATAGCCTTTGAGCCTACAGGTTCGCCAGTCAGGATATATTCATCGATGACAGCGGCTAAAATCTTTAATTTTCGTTCGTCCATTTAAAAAGTTCACCTCCGTTACAGCAGGAAAGAAAATCTGCTGTTAGCACTCTTACTCTTTGAGTGCTAAATATAATTTAACACTATTATCTGCAAATGTCAAGTGTTTTATTCATTTTTGTTAATGATATCAGAAATATCGTTAATTGAGAAATATAAGTTATATATTTTGCACAATATTTTAATTAACTTTTCCAATAATAATTTTAGTTTTTTCAAGGGGGAAAGGTACATTGTCTTTAGTGAAGTATTCAGTTTTTAATATTACAGCGATATTGGTTTTTCCGTCATTGCCACAGGGAACGATTACGATATCGCCGGCTTTTAATGAGTCGTCATCAGTTCTGTAATAATAAGTATCTGAATGTTCATTGAATTTGACGGAGCAGTATATATATTCATTATCCTTTACTCCATGACCGAAAATATTGCTGTCGAATATATCGCCTGAAAGATTTTGTATCAGCATGGCATTAAAGAGAAATTTTATGAATGAATTCCAGTTTTCAGGCATACCACGCCTGTTATAAGTACGTTTTGCCTTGAATTTTTCACGTTTTGGATAACTTATTGAAACGGACAGCACAGGTGAGTTATGTAAATCGGAGGAATTTTCTTTTGGAAAGCAATTATCGAAATACATACTTACTATATTAAGAAATTTGTCAGTTGTATTTCTTATATAATATTTACAGCAAAATTCTATATCGGAGTTTCTGAATTTTTTATAGACTATGCATTTGGAAATTCTTTTTAATGAAATAGTTTCATAAGTTTCAGAATTTTCCGAATGATAATATTTCAGTCTGAAAGAGGATATATAATTTTCTGGTATAAGCATTGCCTGAGGAGCGATATTGTCAAGGAGTTCAAGAAGCCTGCTGAAATCGGGAGGACAGCTGTTATTGCCGTTTATGCTGACAATATCGGAATCTTCCTCTTTATATTCAATGCTCCACTGACCATTTTCAATAATTTTATCGCCTGTATATTCACGATTCCAGTCAGGTATATTAATTCTGTAAAGACTTTCAAGAAACTTACAGCTTTTTTTTTCTGAAATTTTAAATTCATATGAAAAATGCTCATCAAATGGAACTGAACTTAATGAGCATGAAATGCATTTATTGTTTATATGCAGTTCAATGATTATATATTTTTTAAAACTGCCTCTTTTAAATTTCATATATTCAAGCATATATGGTCATCTCCTTTTCTTTTAATTATATCATTTTATATCATTAATTTCAACAATGTATTGTAAACTTCAGGTTGACAAAAAAATGCTAATTTAAATTGCTTGTAATTTCAACGGTTTTTTGATATGATAAAGTCATAATATTTTTCAAAGGAGTTGCAAGCGATGAAACAATATTTTGCATTAAAACTTCAGGAACTTAGAAAAGAGCATGGATTAT
>CAYRPZ010000004.1:0-49259 GCA_964426275.1 uncultured Ruminococcus sp.
TTTTAAGGACGTGATATTTATGTATGATTTTGAAATGGAAAAAAAACCGGAAAATAAAACTGATTTCAGTTCACCAAATAATAAAGCAACTTTACAGAAAAAAACTTCAGCTGTCAATTATCTTAAATCAGCACCTGTTCAGAAAAAAGCTGAAAATAATACCGGTCTGCCCGATAATCTGAAATCCGGTATTGAAAGTATGTCCGGTTTCAGTATGGACGATGTAAATGTACATTACAATTCTTCCAAACCTGCTCAGATGAAAGCTCTTGCATATACTCAGGGCAGTGATATTCATATTGCCCCCGGTCAGGAACAGCATCTCGGTCATGAGGCATGGCATGTTGTACAGCAGAAACAAGGCAGAGTTGAACCTACTGCACAAATGAAAGGCATGAATGTAAATGACAGCCCTGCCCTTGAACATGAAGCCGATGTTATGGGGGCTAAGGCTGTTCAGTTTAAATCAGCAAGTGTAAATAACAACGTTCAGTTCAAGTCCAGCAATGATGTTATTCAGATGAAATTTTTTAGCTGGAAACATGGTATGAATGATTCAAGTGTGCAAGATTTATTTCATACTTTAGCCACTTTGAAATTGGATTGGATATTCAATCAAGACGGTGCTTTATATAGCACAAAAAATAAGGATACAGCAGTAGATAAAAGCATTGAAAAATGTGTTTTGTTAAATATTGTACCTAATGGTGTTACACTGGATGCTATAGTCAATTTAAAACAAAAGGCTGAGTCTGATGACAATTTAAAAAATTTTATATTTCACTTCTTTAGTGAAATAGATTATGAGTCCGTTAGCCTATCAAATATATATAACTTTATTAATACAGATCTTTTTAATTCTGATTATGAAAAAAAAGGACCTTTAGAGAAAATTGCTATAAATATTCAGTTGAAAAATATGAAAATAGCCGATGTTACAAATCCACTTGCAAAAATGAAGTGGAAGTATATTAATGGAACGAATGGAGATATCCATGATACAGATAAAAATGTTTGGGCAGATACACTTAAACTTGCATCACAAGAAGACTTTGCTAATGCTCAACGTAGTGCAATAAATGAAGGAACTAAATTTGGTGCTACAGGAAGATTCGCTCCGGATACTGAGAAAACTTTAAAAAAACAATATGGAGAGTATGTTTATGGAATAGAGTTCTTAAAACGTATATTTATTATTCTTCAAAAGAGTTTAAAAAAATACACCAGTGACGGACAAGAAATAGACTGGGAAGGACCTGTAGCAAGTGCTTTATCACATGGAGGCAGAACTAAAATCGTTCTTCCAACTCTTAAAAAAGAGGGTGACAAATTTTTAAACTGGCTGATGTTTGGATTTGAAAATGATGTACATAGTCAGCATGATGATCTTCATGGAGTTGATGAAAATGGAGATTTAAAACAAGATACTGTTGCTCCCGGTATGTACAACAGAGCAGCTACACATGGCGTTAATGGGTCTGGAAAAGAAACAAAAGGAAATGGAGCAAGTTTCTTTGAGGTTAGAAAATTTGGTAAGGATATTGCTATTGGCGGAGTTGGAAACAAAACGTTTTCAGGAAAAACAATACTTCCTGATGGACGATGCGGACATTTGTGTGTCGTTATAAGATTTCCCACAAATAGCAAGCCCGGATATGTTTTGATTGGTTGTGAAAACAATGCTTCACCTCATGGTTTTTATGAATACACAACTAAAGAGGGTGACTTTAAAGGTGAGGCTGGTAATATTTTTATTGGAAAAAATGGTTTAAAGTCCAGTAAAACAAAAACACACTACGGTAAATCTCATGATGCACATGCTGTAAAAGGTGAATTAAAAGCCAATGCTGCAGGTATTAGCCGTGATGAAAGTCATATAGGAAAAGAAATTGACGGAAGAATTGCTGATATACATGACATAGGTTCCTTTGCAGAATGGAAAAATTATGTAACTGATTTTGAGAACACAGCAAACTCGTTAGCCGATTATGTAGGTGCAAGACAAAAACAACAATAAAATTAAATTTTTTATAAAACATACAAGAGGAGAAAAAATATGAATTTGTCAGATATAGGAGCAGCAAGATTATCATTATTTTTAAAGGATATAATAGTTGATGAAATATTTGACAAATTTTCTCCTGTGCTTAACCGCAATATCACAGCCGAAGATATAGAAGACTTTGAATTTGACTATATGCCTCGGAATGAAACCGAAGATCTTATACTGGAAAATATATCGGAAAATGTTATTGCTGCAACCTGCGTTGAACTCGCCTGCTTTCTTAATGATTATATTTATGCAAAGGATATTTTAAGACTGCTTGGAGATTTTCAGGAAGATGGTATAACCCTTAAAATTGCCTGTGCCGTTGCAGGGTATAATATTTCCGGAAACAGCAACCTGATACTTGAAGCATTTATGATTATAAGAAATATTCTCTTAATAAAAAAATATAACAGCAACATTGAAGATATCGTTTTTCAGGCTGACTTTACTTTAAATTATCTTATTGAGTCAAATATGTATGTTCCTTCTTCCGAACTTGAAAATTATGTTGAATTTCACTCTTACTGCAATGAATATATCGATTTATGGGATAATGAATTTGATGAAATATTCGGGAATATTTTTGAATTGAATAATTCATTAGGAATTGTTTACGGTGAACAACTTTCCGGAAGGAAAACAATTATAAAAAATTTTGTTGTTAATCATGAATATAATGTAATGTTCCTTGATTATGAATATTTAAAAAATATTGCGCATGATGATTTCAAGCTTGGTTTAAGAAATATTCTCAGGGACTGCAGGCTTCTGAATTCAGTATTATGTATAAATGATGCTGATGATTTGGAAACCCCAAATATCCTTAACAACATATTAAAAGAATACAGCGATTTTCATCTTCCGCTTTTTATTACATCAAAAAATAAAATATCTCTTTCAGAAATAAATTGCCCGTGCTTTTTATTTACTGTTCCTAAACTTAGTATCAGACAAAGTGAAAAAGTATGGCAGTATTTTTCTAAAAAAAGTTTATCTGAAAAAAATTGTTTTAATGAGATTTCTCAAAGTATTATTCTTCCGACAGGACAAATTAAAAATATTGTTTGTGCATCTGTAAATCAGAAAATTGACAACAATAAGCGGAAAGTAGCTGAAAGGTGCTATGACTGTATATGTAATGTAAACTTTAAAGGCGTTACAAAAATTTATCCGAAATACACATGGAATGATTTGAAACTGCCTGCAAATGATTTAAATATGCTTCATCAGATATGCACATATGCCAGATATAAAAATAAATTAATGGAAGACTGGCAAATGGGCAAGACATACCAGTACGGAAGCTGCGTTTCAGCACTTTTTACCGGACCTCCCGGAACCGGAAAAACTATGTCGGCACAAGTTATAGCAAATGATTTAAATCTTGCTCTTTACAAAGTAGATTTATCTCAGATTGTAGATAAATATATAGGTGAAACTGAAAAGCATTTATGTGAGATATTTGACTATGCGGAGAACAGCAATGCTGTTCTGTTCTTTGATGAAGCTGATGCACTTATTGGCAAAAGAAGTGAGATAACTGATTCCAAAGATAAATATGCCAATACTCAGGTTTCATATATTCTCCAAAAAATTGAAGAATATAATGGAATCGTACTTATGGCAACAAATTATTCAAATAATATTGATTCTGCAATAACAAGAAGAATAAGATACGTTATCAACTTTCTGCTTCCAGATAAAAAAATACGTTATGAAATATGGAATTCTGTATTGAATAAGAATTTACCGCATAAAGATATTGACTTTGAATTATTATCATCTGATACATTTGAATTTTCCGGTGCAATGATAAAAAATATCGTACTTAATGCATCAATAATGGCTATTTCCGAAAATTCAATCATCACTATGAAACAGATATCTCAAAGTATAGTTATGGAATATAAAAAAATAAACAGAACTATTATTCCTGTTGAATTAAACCCGTTTTTGTAGTTTTTAACATATTGGAATGTAAATAAGAATTAAATTATTTCTGCAAAGAATCAGCAACCGCAAAAAAGCCGATTTCCAAGATTTTGGAAATCGGCTTGAAATATTAAGCTGTTTAGCGGATTTGAACCGCCGACCTCTTCCTTACCAAGGAAGTGCTCTACCAACTGAGCTAAAACAGCACATCAATTAATCACTTGTATATTATATCAAAAAAAAATGATTTTGTCAATATATTTTAAGAAAAATCTCTCTGATTTAAAAAAACACTATTATTAATAAATGTGCGTTAATTTTAAATAAAATATGCCTTAAATATTGCCTGTTTCAGTTGAAATTAAACAAATTTTATGATATAATAATAATAATTTACTGACAGGAGTGTGAAAATATATGAGTGAAAATATAAAAATATATGATAACAGAGAACTTTCATGGCTTAAATTCAATGAACGTGTACTTGAAGAAGCTCAGAACAGTAATGTACCTCTTCTTGAAAGATTTTCATTTGCCACCATATTTCAAAGTAATCTTGATGAATTTTTTATGGTACGAGTCGGTTCACTTTTTGACCAGATGATTGTTGACCGGAAAAAACGGGAAAATAAAACGAATATGACAAGCGAAGAACAGCTTGAAGCCATATTTGACAGAGTAAAAGAACTTGAAACTGTCAAGGATAAAACATATAAGGATATTATGAACTCGTTTACAGATTATGGAATTGAACAGATTACTTTCAGCAGTGCCACAGAACAGGAAAAGAAATTTCTTGAATTTTATTTCAGGCATGAAATAAAGCCGCTTCTTTCACCGCTTATTATTGACAAGCGCCACCCGTTTCCTTTCCTTCAGAATAAGGAAATATATGCTGTTGTGCATCTTGAATCAAAAACAGGTGTTAAAATCGGAATACTGCCGGTAGAGAATACCTTTAAAAAACTTGTATTCCCATCAAAGAATTCTTTCCGCTTTATACTTATTGAAGACCTTATACTTCATTATATCCATCATGTTTTTGAGGATTACAATGTTCTTGACAAAACTCTTATAAGAATTACAAGAAATGCTGATATAAATGTTGAAGAAGGACTTTTTGACCAGGATATAGATTTCCGTGATGTCATGGAAGAACTTATTAAAAAACGCAAAAAACTTATGCCGGTAAGAATGCAGATGTCCGGAAACCTCAATGAAACCGCTCTTGAATACCTCTGTAACAAGCTTGATATTTCAGAAAATCAGATTTTCCATCTGAAAGCACCTCTTGACCTTTCATTCGGCTCATATTTTTCTGATTTACTTGATGACGAAAACCTTCGTTTTAATAATCTTGTTCCTCAGCAGCCATCATCTCTGAATAATTATGAAACAGTAATCGAACAGGTAAAACGCAGGGATATAATGCTTAGCTATCCGTTTGAAAATATCGGCAGCTTTATAAAAATGCTCTTTGAAGCCGCTGACGATGATAATGTTGTATCAGTAAAAATAACACTTTACCGCCTTGCCAAAAACAGCAGAATTATTGAAGCACTTACAAGAATGGCCGAAAAAGGCAAAAGCGTCCTTGTACTTGTTGAACTCAGAGCAAGATTTGATGAGGAAAACAATATTGGCTGGTCAAAAAGACTTCAGCGTGCAGGCTGTACAGTTATATACGGACCTCCGAATCTTAAAGTTCATTCAAAGCTTCTGCTTATAACAAGAAAATGCGGTGACAGAATTGAGTATATAACACAGGTCGGAACAGGTAACTACAATGAAAAAACTTCAACACTTTATACAGACCTTTCAATTATAACTTCCGATGTTGAAATAGGTCTTGAAGCAAACACTGTATTCAATGCACTTTCACTTGGAACTCTTGTCGAAAATACAAAATATCTTCTCGTTGCCCCAAACTGTCTAAGAAATAAAATTACGGCAATGATTGATGAACAGATTGCACTTGCTGAAAAAGGCAAACCTTCATATATTGGTGCAAAAATAAATTCCCTCTCTGATAAGGTTATAATTGACAAGCTCATCGAGGCTTCACAGGCAGGAGTAAAAATTGACCTAATTGTAAGAGGTTTGTGCTGTCTTATATCAGGAGTTGACGGATATACTGAAAACATCACTGTAACAAGCATCGTCGGACGTTTCCTTGAACACAGCCGTATTTATATATTTGGTGCAGGAAGTGCAAGAAAAATATATATAAGCTCTGCGGACTATATGACAAGAAATACTGTATGCCGTGTTGAAGTTGCTTTGCCTGTAAGGGACAAGGATATAAAGAAAAGACTCTGGAATATGTTCTGTATAATGCTGAAGGACAATATTAAAGCAAGAATACAGACTTCTGACGGAACTTATATAAGAAAACAGAACCATCTTGCACCTATAAATTCACAGATTTACTTCTATGAGGAAGCATATAAAAAAGCTAAGGAACATGAAGCTCTTAAATCATCGGATATTACAGCTTCAATTCCCGAAAATAAATTCTATAAGGAATTTTTAAAGCAGTAGTCTTAAAAAATTAATATAAAAAAGTAAACGTACAGAAAACATGATTTTCTGTACGTTTCTTAATTCTATGCCGTTAAGACGAAAACAAAATGTTATTTAAAAAGCAACAGTGCAATTACAATTACTGCAACTACAGCTACTACCGCAACCACAATAATTCTTTCCTTTGAGCCATTCTCCTGTTTCGGATTATATCTGTAATCAGTTGACTGAGCCTTCGGATTATTCGGTTCAGGCTGAACAGTCTGACGCACAGGCTCACTGTATGACAATGAAGTCGGTGCTTCATCAAGCAGAGTAGTTTCATCAGCACCTGATGCCATAGCAGGAGCATCTTCAAGAAGTGTTGTTGCATCACTTTCATAATTCTGAACAGGTGCAGATACCTTTGACTTTACTGCTGTGAGTTTATTTCCGCACACATTACAAAATTCCTTATCATCGGCACATTCATTCTGACATCTTGGACATATCATAATAAAAATCTCCTTTTACGAAACACGCTTTTAATTATATATTAAATATATCATTAAAACAATCAGGTGTCAATATTTTTTAATAAGATTTTCTGTTAAATGTCCAGATTTTTAGTAAGTCTTAAAAGGAGGTCAAGTCTTGCAATATCTCTCATTTCAGGCTTTGCCATATAATAAAGATAAGTTTCAAGCATTTTGATTGAATTGGTTGAACGTCCTTCAATCTTAAAGTTATTAAATCCCATCGGAACATATTTTTCATATATGTCATCAGGTGAAATATGTGTAGGATATTTTTTTATTTCATATATATTAAGGTACATCTGTTCACATTCAAACGGTTCAACAATACTTCCCTCACGTCCGCCTGATTTTTTATACTTGTCATATTCAATATGGCTTCTGCCGATATGCTCATAATGAGCCTTTCTCCTTTTACAATGGGGGATACAGCAAGCATTTACAAGCAGTTCGCATTTATCCTTATGCTTTATTTTTTCAAGTTCATCAAATCTGTTATTCCAGTTATAGTCAAGCACTACAAGATTATAATCCTTTTCAAGTTCCTTATTCAGCATATCCATATCCTCAATCTGCTTGCAGGTTGAACTTGTTATCTTATATTTGGGATAATTCTTTCTTATATACTCCTCAAGTATCGGTGAAACCACAATAACTTCATTAAGCCCGTTGTTTCCGAGATTAAGGCACAGGTTACAGTGCTTGTCAGAAAGATGTTCTTCAGTAACAAGAGGGTTTGTATATGTAAATCTGAGCGGTATATTTCTGTTATTAAATCTTTTAATGACTTCCTTCATATAGTCAGTTTCACATTCACCGCCTATTGAGCGTCCGCCATTCCATACAGATGTCGGAAATTCCCCGTAGACTGAAGCTATTTCAATTCCCTCTCTGAAATAGTCCGGTCTGTTTCTCAGAGCCTGAACCATAAGCATATTAAGATTATAATGTTTTACAAAGTCAGGCAGATGAAATTTTACCAGCATTTTAGACCTCCGTTATATCTACAGTAGTAGAAATTTATCAGTAAAAAAATTCTATACTTATAATTATACCATTGAATATGTATGCTGTCAACAAAATCTGTGCATAAAATTATGATATATTATTTAAATAAACAATAAAATTAAAAGAAACAGCAGAATATATATCAATTTATTAAAAATTATATATTGCAATAACTCCGAAAAAATGGTATTATTATTATATAAAATAAATAATATTATTAAAAAGGAGTTTTTTATTTATGCAGTTCGGACATTTCAACCTTGAAAACAAGGAATATGTTATAACACGTCCCGATACACCTGCACCATGGGCAAATTATCTCGGCTCTCCCGAATACGGAGCTATAATTTCCAACAATGCAGGTGGATACAGCTTTGTAAAGTCAGGTGCAAACGGCAGAATTTCAAGATACCGCTTCAATTCCGATATGGCACTCCCCGGAAGATATATCTACATCAGAAACAATGAAACAAGCGACTACTGGTCTGCATCATGGCAGCCTGTTGCAAAGCCTCTTGACAAGTATAAAAGCGAATGCCGCCATGGCACAGGATATACAGTGATTTCATCTGAATACGACAATATCAGAACTGAAACATCATACTATGTACCACAGAATGAAACATATGAAGTATGGAGGCTGCTTGTAACCAATAAGGACATCAGCCCGAAAAAAATCTCTGTTTTCGGATTTATTGAATTTACAAATGAGGACAACTATGAACAGGATCAGGTCAACCTCCAGTATTCACTCTTTACAAACCGCACTTCATTTGAAGGCAATAAGATTATTCAGCATATCACTGAAAACGATAAAAAAGACGAAACAGGTTCAAATCATCTTGAACGCTGTTTCGGAATGACAGGTGCAGATGTTTCTGCATATAACGGAAGTTTGAGCAATTTCATCGGAACTTACAGAACTTATTCCAATCCGATAGCTGTTGAAAGAGGAAAATGCGATAATGTCACAAACTATAACCTCAATGCCTGCGGTGCATTGCAGTCCGATATAACCCTTGAATCAGGCGAAACAAGAGAAATTATATATATCCTCGGAAGAAAAAATGCTGCTGAAGCTGATGAAATTCTTGCAAGATACAAGAAAAAAGGTGTTGCTGACAAGGAAATAAACGATATTAAGAATTACTGGCATTCAAAGCTTGATAACTTCAAGGTAAATACTCCAAGCGATGAATTTAATAATATGGTAAATGTATGGAATGCTTATCAGTGCTTTACCACATTTGTATGGTCAAGAGCAGCATCATTTGTATACTGCGGACTCAGAAACGGCTATGGATACAGAGATACGGTTCAGGATATTCAAGGCATTATACATCTTGCACCTGAAATGGCTCTTGAAAAAATAAGATTTATGCTTTCCGCACAGGTAAATAATGGTGCAGGACTTCCTCTTGTAAAATTTACTCATAATGCAGGCCATGAAGATACCCCTGATGATGCCTCTTATGTAAAGGCTACAGGTCACCCCTCATACCGTGCAGACGATGCACTCTGGCTTTTCCCGACAATCTTCAAGTATATCGGCGAAAGCGGAAACAAGAATTTCCTCGATGAAGTTATAGTATATGCAAACGGTCAGGAAGATACTGTTTACAATCATCTGAAAAAAGCCATTGATTTTTCAATGAACAATCTCGGAAACAATAAAATGCCTGCCGGACTTCATGCTGACTGGAACGACTGCTTAAGACTCGGCAAAAAAGGAGAATCAACATTTGTTGCATTCCAGCTTTACTATGCCATGAATGTTATAAGGAATATGGCAAAAGACAAGAATGACGCTGAATATATTGCATATATTGACAAAGTACAGTCTGAACTCCGCACAGCACTTGAAAAATGCTGGGACGATGACAGATGGATAAGAGGTATCCGTGAAGACGGTGTAACGGTCGGTGCAAAGAATGACGTTGAAGCTAATATGTGGCTTAATCCTCAGAGCTGGGGTGTTATTTCAGGATTTTCAACTCCACAGCAGGCTGAAACATCAATGGAAAGTGTTCACAGACTTCTCAATACTCCATATGGTGTAAAGCTTCTTGACCCGCCTTATGCTGACCACTGGTTTGACGGTGCATTAATGCATATATATCCGCTTGATACAAAAGAAAACGGAGGAATATTCTCTCAGACACAGGGCTGGGCAATTCTTGCTGAAGCACTTCTCGGACATGGAAACAGAGCTTTTGAATACTTTACTGAAAGTTCACCTGCCTGCATGAATGACAAGGCTGAAATAAGAGTTATTGAACCATATGCTCACGGACAGTTTACCGAATCAAGAAAATCAGACTTTGAAGGACGCTCTCATGTTCACTGGCTTACAGGTACTGCTTCAACAGTTATGGTCGGCTGTGTTGAAGGTATATGCGGTATGCGTCCTGATGCTGACGGACTTGAAATATCACCATCAATACCATCTGAATGGAAACAGTTTACAATTGAAAAGAATTTCAGAGGAAAGAAACTCTTTATAACAGTTGAAAATCCCGATGCTGTACAGAGCGGAGTAAAGGAAATAACATTAAACGGCGAAAAGATAATCGGAAATTATATTCCTGCTGATAAAATGGCTGAAACAAATGATATAAAGGTAATTCTCGGCTGATATTATCCTGTATGAAATTAAAAGGGGAACAGATTTTTTAATCTGCTCCCCTGTTTTTTTTACAATTCAATTCCATTTTCAATAAGAAGATTTCTGGCACTGTCAATTGAATCAATACCCGATTTATTCTTGACAGGTGCAAACTCCCTGTTTCTCTCGACTTCATAAGCAAGACAGTTTTCCTGCATATGAACCATATCAAGAACAAGCGTTTCAAATTTATATCCATTAGGTTTTTCAGGATTTATATGGTTTCCGTTTTCATCAATATACGGAATTTTCTTTTCAACAACATGAACAGGCAGTATTTTTCCTGATGATTTCTCAAGGCTGTCCGTTCTGAAAAGATAATTGAGTATTACTCCATATTTATATGCAAGTGTTCCGTCATCATTTCTGAGATTTATCATGTCATCAGTCATTTCATAATATTCAACAATTGACGGTCTGCCGTCCTCAAGACAGAGAACACCGACTTTTTCATCAGGAGAAACCTTGCTTACAACCTTTGAGCCTGACTTGTATCCTGATAAAATCACTGCACCGATAAAGCACGGGTCAGCAATTTTCTGAAGTACATTGTCAACAGCGAAAACATTAATCCATTCAGTACCTTGTTCTTTCATCTTTTTGTCAAGACCTGCTTTTTTCAGTGATGAAAACCAGCCTCCGTTGCCGTTCGGAGATAATGAAATCCTGTCTTTTTCCTCAAGCAGTATTTTTCCGCTGTAATCTGATGAGGGAGCCATTTCCTGTATGAAAAATGATATATATTCTTTATTGTATCCGAAATAGTCATGTTCCCTGAAAAAGGAAACCGTATCGTCATTATTTTTTTCGCTTGTCATAATGTAAAGAGGAATCCATGCATCTGCCTGTTTTACGACTTGCATAAGATTGTTTACAAGACATTCAAATATATAGAGTTCTCTGTTTATTCCGATATTGAACATACCCTTGGGCTTGTCAAATCCAAGGCGTGTTCCCTGACCTCCTGCAAGAAGCACAGCACCCACTTTGCCATGTCTGACAGCATCAATGCCTGCTCTGAAAAACTCATCTTTTCTTTTCTGAATTTCATTTATAGTCATAGCACCCAAAGGCTCAATATTTCCCTTTTCTGAACTGTCATCATTTCTGCCGATAAGTGAGAGTAACGAAAAATCAATATTTCTAATCTGATTCTCAAGATTTTTCTTTTCCTGCTGATTAATTTCATCATAATATTTAAGAAGATGTTCCTGTCCGTACTGCATAAGAATTTTATTCAGTTCATTGTACATATATTTTAATTCCTCCTGTATATTTTTTAATCATTCATCACCATATATCCGCTTTCACTGTCATAATCATATTCAACTTTTATTCCGTCTTCAGATATATAGTCAAGAATTATAAGCCTGCAATTCTTATCGGTTTCAATATATTCAATCTCTCCCATAGTTTCCGCCATTCCGCATATCACAGCATTAAGTTGTTCGTCCATGCCCTTATAGCTTCTGAGATTTACAGAATCCTTATCGGAGGATATACTGGTTTTTATACTGTATTCGGTATCGTTGTAAACAGCCTCAAAGCTGGCATTTTTATATGCATAAGTCTGATTAAGCATAGTCTGTACAGCTATAACTGTACTTCTGCACTCCATAATGGCTTCAGTTTCATGTGTTCTTTCAATATATCCGCTAAGATTAGGTATAAACATTCCCATGAGAATTGCCAGTATAAGCATAACAACTATTATTTCGACAAGTGTAAAACCTTTTTTCTTAAACTTTTTCATACATACACCACCTGATACATATTAAACATTATATCATAAACTATAAATTAAATCAAGTATCCATATAAAATTGGCTGTATCTTTTCTGCAATGAATTGAATCAGCATATTAAAGACAGTTCATGAATAGAATTTATTATAATTCCATAAATGAACGGGGTGTAAATATGATATGACAGGATTAACAAATTCCGATGCCGATAAAAAATTAAAAGAAGAAGGATTAAACTGTCTTGCGGAAAAGAAAAAATCAGGGACTCTGAAAATATTTTTCAATCAGTTCCGTGATGTAATGGTAATGATTCTTATTATCGCAACCGGCATTTCCGTATGGCTCGGTGAAATTTATGATGCCATAACTATTATTTTAATTGTTCTTTTAAATGCCGTACTGGGATTTGTTCAGGAATACAGAACCGAAAAAACCCTTGAAACCCTTAAAAGCATGACTTCACCGACTGCTAAGGTTTACCGTGACGGAAAACTTTGCATAATATCAGCTGAAAAGATTGTAACAGACGATGTTATCGAACTTGATACAGGCGATAAAGTACCTGCCGACTGCGTTATTCTGTCAGAAAAGGCTCTGTATGCCGATGAAGCGATACTGACGGGAGAGTCGGAGGCAGTTGCAAAGAAATCAGGAAACCCTGATGAAAGGGATAATTCCCTTAATCGTCCTGATATACTCTATGGAGGAACTGTAGTTGTAAGAGGTCATGCAAAGGCGAAAGTCATTTCAACAGGGAAAAATACTCAGATGGGAAAAATATCAGGAATGATATCGGAAATTGAAAATTCTCAGACACCTTTGCAGAAAAGACTCGGAGAACTCGGAACCGCTGTTGCTATTATATGCATTGCAGTATGCATAATCGTCTTTCTTGCCGGCGTTTTAAGAGGAGAGCCTGTTTTTGATATGCTTATGACAGGAATTACAATATCAATTGCTGCAATCCCTGAAGGACTTCCCGCCACTGTCACAATTGCTCTTGCTCTTGCTGTAAACCGTATGATGAAGCATAACGCACTCGTCAACAAATTGCATTCGGTTGAAACTCTCGGCTGTACATCTATAATATGCACCGATAAAACAGGAACTATTACAGAAAATAAAATGACTGTTACTGAAATTTTCTGCGATATGAGAAAATTTGATATAAGCGGAAACGGATACAGAATTGCAGGAGATATAACATATAATGGTGCCAAAATAAATCCTGTATCTTCAAAATCACTCTCCGAAATTATTAAATGCTGTGTCCTCTGCAATAATGCAGCCATAACAAGCGACAGCAGCATTTCTTCAAGAGAACGTGGAAGCCTTAAAGCAGAAGGCTGCTGGAATGCTGTCGGTGACCCTACTGAAACAGCACTGCTTGTAATGTCGGCAAAAGGAAACTGCACTGCTGAAAGTCTGAAATATGACTATAAAAGAATTGATGAAATACCATTTGACAGCATAACAAGATGCATGACTGTTTCCGCTGCTGAAAAATCTGGTCAGAAAACTGCTTTTTCAAAGGGGGCTTCCGATGTTATACTCTCACGCTGTTCATTTATTTATACTGATAATGGTATAATCCCTCTTACATCATCTGTAAAGCGTCAGATTCAGAATAAAGTTGATGAAATGTCCGAAAGAGCATTAAGAGTTCTTGCATTTGCTGAAAAAACTTCATATAACGGCGGAGAACCGTCAGGAATGATATTTTTAGGACTTACAGGAATGATTGACCCTATGAGAGATGATGCCAAAACTGCTGTCAGAAAATGTGCAAAGGCTCATATAAAAACTGTAATGATAACAGGCGACCATAAAAATACCGCCTCTGCTATCGCCAGACAGGCAGGAATTTTAAAGGGAAACAGCCGTGTAATGACAGGCGAAGAACTCAATGATTTAGATGACAGACAATTGCTTGAATGTATTGACAATATATCCGTATTTGCAAGAGTTGAACCATGCCATAAATTAAGACTTGTAAGGGCATATAAGAAAAAAGGTCATATCGTTACAATGACAGGTGACGGAGTTAATGATGCCCCCGCTGTAAAAGAGGCTGATGTCGGTGTATCAATGGGAATTACAGGAACAGATGTAACCAAACAGTCAGCCGATGTAATACTCCTTGACGATAATTTTGCCACACTTGTTCAGGCTGTTGAACAGGGCAGAGGCATTTATGCAAATATAAGAAAATTCGTCCGCTATTTGCTTTCATGCAATATAGGCGAAGTGCTTACCATGTTTTTAGGCATACTTATGGGACTTCCTCTTGTGATGCTTCCCGTACAGCTTTTGCTTGTAAACCTTATAACTGACGGACTTCCTGCAATTGCTCTTGGAATGGAGCCAACCGATAAGAAAGTCATGACAAGACCGCCAAGAAAATCAGATGAAAGTTTCTTTTCTGACGGTCTTATGTTTAAAATAGTATTCCGTGGAATAATGATTGGATTATGCACACTCGGCTGTTTTACAACTGCCATGCGTACGGGTGCGGACTTATCCGTGTCAAGAACGTGTGCATTGCTTACGCTTATTGCATCACAGCTTATCCATGTATTTGAATGCAAGAGCGAAACCGGAAATATTTTTACAGTACCGTATCTTAACAATGGCAAGCTTGTGCTTGCGGTATTGTTTTCAGCGGTTATAACCATACTGGCAATATGCTTTCCGCCATTACAGAATATATTTTCAACATCATTCCTTTCAGGAAATGAAATTTTAATGTCACTTGGATTTGCATTTGCAATCCCTGTTATAAACTGTATTTTTTATCATGAAAAAGGCTGATTCCGACAGTATTTATAAATTTATGCGGACGTGAATTTCGTCCGCATTTTTTATGAAACCTGAAGTTTACTGCAATCTGACATTTTACGCAACCGTCAATTGCTTGAAATTAGTTAATTTTTATGATAATATTCTAAACATGAATTTTTTTGGTTAAAGCTATTGAAAAATTTATATGTATATGCTATTATAATATTACTACATAACTATTGTAGTAGTGTATATAGTACGCTGTAGAACAAAAGAAAGGATACAATATATGGAAAAGAAAAAGAACAGAAAGAAAAAAATTATAACAGCCGTCATTATAATAGCTGTTATTGTTGGTATTGGTGCGGGAATTACATCTTGTGCTTCAAATATGCTCTCATCTGTCACCGAAGTAATTGCTCAGAACGATGAAACCCTCAGCATTCAAAAACAGAATTTAATCAGAAGTATAAGCGTATCAGGCACAGTTCAAAGCGGAAGCCTTGTAAAAGTTACAAGTATGACAAATGCTAAAATTCAGACTCTGAATGTCAAAATCGGTGATTATGTTAATGAGGGCGATATACTCTGCATTTTCGACAGTTCCGATATTCAGAAGGAATATGACAGTATTCAGGAAAGTATCAACAAGACCGATGAAATGAATCAGCATACGCATGAAATAAATCAGAGAAATTTAAATGATGCGATTGCTGATAAGGAAATAACACTTAATCAGGCACAGAGAAATATTGATGATGCCAAAACAGCCTGCCAGAATGCATATGACAAATATAACAGCCTTAATGACAAATGCTATGAATATTTAAATAAAGTAAATGAACTCTATGATTCTCTTGATTATATCGAAGATGAACTTGAATATCAAGATGTTTATCAGCAGTATGAACAATACAGTCAGCTGTATGAAAGCACCATTGCTGAAAGAGATGCAATAGATGAACAGCTCAGCACTTATGACAGTGCAGTCCAGTCAGCATATGATGCTTATAAAACAGCAGAAAAAAATGCCGATTCAGCAATTCAGAGTATGCAGGACACTATAAATGCTGAGAAATTCAATTCAGACAGTTCCTCACAGACACAGCTTGAAAAGCTTGCACAACAGCTTGAGGAATGTACTGTAAAGGCTGAAAAAAGCGGTATTATCACTTCCCTTAATGTTGCTGAAGGAAGTATTCCAACAACCGATGCCCTTATGACTATTGAAGACGCTTCAAGCCTTAAAATAAATGTACAGATTAAAGAAGCTGATATACTTAATGTCAAAGAGGGTCTTAAAGCTGTTATCAAAACTGACGCAACAGGCGATACTGAAATAAACGGCACTGTTTCAAGAGTTGTGAATATATTAAGCGGTGATGATTCCCAGCAGACAGGGGGATATACTGCCGAAATTTCAATTGATGATACCGATAATGAACTGCTTATCGGAATGAGTGCAAAAGTTAAAATAATACTCGAAGAAAAAGATGATGTGCTTGCTGTCCCGTATGATTCCATAACCAAAAATAAAAACGGCAGGGATATAATCTATATTGCCGAAAAACAGAATGACGGAACCTACAAGGCAAAATCAGTTGAAATCGAAAAAGGTATGGAATCAGATTACTATACAGAAATAATTTCCAGCGATGTAAAAGAAAATGACCTTATACTTCTCTCCCCTGAACTCGTATACAACGGCAAATCATTAATCATTGCAGATGACAGCGAAATTATTTCGGAAACTTCTGACGGAGAGCAGTAATATGGCAAAGACAATTATTTCAATGAAAAATATCATCAAAAGATATTACATAGGTATGCCGAATGAATTGCAGATACTCAACGGAATTTCAATTGATGTGAATGAGGGAGAATTCGTTTCCATAGTCGGAGCTTCAGGTTCGGGCAAAAGTACCCTTATGAATATAATAGGTGCTCTTGACAGACCTACAGAGGGAACTTATCATCTTAACGGAATTGATATAAATACATTAAATGACAGAGAACTAAGCAGTATAAGAAATGATGAAATAGGTTTTGTATTCCAGACATTTAACCTTATTCCAAGAACAAATGCTCTCAGAAATGTTGAACTTCCCATGCTCTATGCAGGAAAACCCCGCAGGGAACGCAGGGAACGTGCTATGGAACTTCTGAAACTCGTAGGCATGGAAGAAAGATATACCCATCAGCCGAATGAACTTTCAGGCGGTCAGAAACAGCGTGTTGCAATCGCAAGGGCATTGGCAAATGACCCCTCTATAATACTCGCTGATGAACCTACAGGTGCTCTCGATACCAAAACAGGCCATATGGTTATGGATATGTTCCATAAACTGCATCAGGAAGGCAAAACTATAGTTTTGATTACTCACAGCCCTGAACTTGCACAGGAAACCCAGCGTATAATTACTATAAGTGACGGCTCGGTAATTTCAGATACAGGAGGTGCAGAATAATGGGATTTCTTGAAAGTATAAGGCTTTCCTTTTCATCGCTTGCATCAAATAAAATGCGTTCACTGCTTACAATGCTCGGAATTATAATCGGTATCAGTGCCGTTATAACCATAACCACTATAGGAAATTCAATCCAGCAGACCCTTTCAAATACATTCAATCAGTTCGGCATGAATATGTTTTATGTCATGATTACAAATAAATATACTGAAACCGATGAAGAAAATGACGATGAAGCATCATACGAAGATGAATATGTTGAGCTTACTGACGATGATATGATAAGCGATGATATGATTAATGAACTGTTTGAAACTTATCCGGGAGAATTCAAGCTTGCTATGGAGGAATACTATTCAGAGGCTGAAACAATTAACAATCAAAATCAGTATATAAATGTAAACATTTCAGGAATTACTGACGGATATCTCGAACAGGGAAAAATAAAGCTGTTAATGGGAAGAAATATAAGCCAGCGTGACAATAAAGAGAAAAAACATACTGCTGTAGTTTCGGATATATTTGTAAAACAGTATTTTTCTGACGGAACTAACCCTCTCGGACAGACGGTCAGCTTCACAATGGCTTCAGGAGAAAGTCAGGATTTTACTGTTGTCGGTGTGTATGAATACTCAGAAAGCAAAATGGGAGCATTTACCCCAGGCATAAAAGATGAAGACAAGATAACTCCGCAGTTTATACCATTTAATACTGCACTTAAACTGAAAGGCGATTCAGACCATAAATATACTTACGCTGTCATTATGTGGGATACAAGCATTGATATGGCTACAGCTGAAACACATATAACAGAATTTTTTGATGAACAATATGAACATAACAAACACTGGCAGGTATATATAGAGAATGAACAGAGTATGGTCGATATGATAAATAAAGTTCTCGGCATAATTACCATTGCAATATCGGTAATTGCAGCAATATCGCTCATAGTAGGCGGTGTGGGAGTAATGAACATAATGCTTGTAAGCATAGTTGAAAGAACAAAGGAAATCGGCATAAGAAAAGCTCTCGGTGCTCAGAATTCATCAATAAGATTACAGTTTGTAACTGAATCCATAATAATATGCCTTATAGGAGGCATAATCGGCATTATAACAGGAATTTTAAACGGTGTAATAATAGGAAAGGCTGCTTCAGTTCTCGTAGAACAGATATATACGGATTACAAGGATTTGATAACCGTTTCAGTAAGCCCTTCATTGTCAGCAATAATTATTGCAGTAGTATTCTCAATGCTGACAGGTATATTCTTCGGATATTATCCTGCAAATAAAGCTGCTAAAATGAACCCGATAGATGCCCTCAGATATGAATAACCATATAATAAATTTTTATAAAAATAGAATATAATAAATAAAACAGAAGCTTTTAATTTGATTGTATTGATTATATTCAACAATTAGAATATATCCTATTTATCATTTTTTACAAAATATATAATATTCTCTTGACTTAAAGCTAAAGTTAAAATATAATTAAATTAAGGCTGATTGTACTGTGCTTACAACTTATTGAGTTTTAAAGGAGGTCTGACTATGAATCTGAAAAAGATGGTTTCCTTATCATCAGTTCCTGCGATTCTTTTTTCACTTTTCAATATATATGCTGTTCATGCATATGCCGAAGAAAGCATAACTGTTATGGCTGATTCAGTTACTGCTGCTGCGGGTGAAAATTTTTCAGTAAACATCAGTATATCCGATGTTCCTGATTCCGGTATCTCAGGTATAGAATTCGCTGTCAGATATGATTCTTCTGTTGTTACTGTCACTTCCGTTTCGGAAGGCAGTATCATACCGTACACTTCAGGGTCAGAGGAGGAAAAAGCTGTTTCTTCTGTTGATTCAAATATAGATGCCGGAAATTCCTGCGTTAATATAATGTGGGTTTCGTATTCCGGAAAATATATTGAAAATGACGGTGTGTTCGTTACAATAAGCGGTACAGTAAATAATGGGGCTTCAGGTACGGCTGAACTTGAAATAGTCCCTGTTTCACGCAATGGAAATAATAAAATATATGCAGCTGTCGGCGAAAATGCAGAGCTTTCTGTTCCGTCCACAGTAAACGGTTCGGTAACTGTAAGCTCAGCAGCACAAACTCAGTCATCGGATAATCAAAATATTCTTCTTGGCGATGCGAACTGTGACAGTATAATAGATATCCGTGACGTAACAATCACCGCACGGTCAATTGTAAAATTAGTTACTCTCGATGAACAGCAGAAAACAAATGCTGATGTTATTTCTGACAGAATAATTGATGTTAAAGACCTCGGACAACTTAAAAAATATATTATCAAGCTTATTGATTCGTTTTAAAAAGTCAAATAAAAAATAAAAAGGAGAGTTTACCACTTCAGATGTGGTAATATGTGATGTATTATGAAAACTAAAAAAATAATTACAATGGCTTTATCTCTGGCAATGCTTTCTTCAGTTACAGTATTTGCCGTTTCATCAGCAAGTGCTGCCGATTCTTCAGCAAATGTTGATATTGAAGTTTCAAGTGTTACTGCCGCTGCTGGTGAACAGATTGCTATACCCGTCAATGTCAACATTCCTGCTCCGGGTATCGCAGGCTGTGAATTTTCATTTACATATGATCCGGCAGTGCTTACAATCACAAGCATTGCAGAAGGCAATATTTCAGGCGGTTCAGGTGCTGCCGATGAAGAACTCAAAAAAAATTCAGACCTTGCTGACACAATGATAAGCAGTTCAAGCGGATATTCATGCCTTGACTACTCAATTCATGCTGACAAGGGTGAAGTTGCCGTTATGTGGGCAACAGGTCTTGAAGACCAGTCATACTGGCTCAGCGGTGACGGTCAGTTTATCACAATTATGGCTACTGTAGCTTCTGATGCATCAGGTTCAACTGAAATCGGAATAAGTGCTATCAACCGTGACGGAAACAGCGATATCAAATTTGGATATATCGATTACTCAGACAACAGTGAAGTTACATATGCTGTAAATACAAAAGCAGGTACTGTTACAATTTCAGGAGATGCAACTACAACAACTGAAACTACAACAAATAAAGGCGAAGAAGGTACTACAACTGAATTACCTGACGGAGTTATCCTCGGAGATGTAAACTGCGACGGCAATATTGACGTACGTGATGCAACTGCTCTCAAGCAGGCTGTTGTAAAGCTTATTACACTTGATGAAAAGCAGAAATTAAACGCTGACGTTATCAGTGACGGAGCAATTGACGTAAAAGACCTCGGACAGCTTCTTAAATATATTATCAAAGTTATTGATAAATTCTAATTTAAACAGTCTGCTCTGAATATGCACTGAAAAATATAAATGTGCTGACGGCTCATGCTGTTTACGAAAGAAAGGAAAGATTTCTGATGAAAAAATTTATATCAGTTATGGCATCGGCTGTTATGCTTACATGTTTTTCAGCATTTCCTCTTACAGCTCATGCGGATTATGGCATTACTTTTGAAGCAGGAACAGTATCAACTTCAGGCGCTGTTGAAAACGGCGTGCTTGTACAGGAAGAAACCGTTACCGTTCCTATACGTGTAACTGAAAATCAGGGTGTTACTACATTTCTTCTTGAATTCACTCAGGACAGCAATATTGAAATAATATCTGAAAAAATATCTGCAAAGGAAAGTGACTTTACTTCCAACGGAGTCAATGGAAGCTTTATGTGGAATATTAATGCACTCCGTCTTCTTTGGACAGAAAATTCATGCAATGATACTAATATATGTGGTCTTGTTGCAAATCTTGAAGTGAAAGTACCTGCCGGAACACCTGAAGGCAAGTATGAAATCGGATTTAACGGCGAAGAAATTCAGGTTACAAATTCCAATTTTGATTCAATAGAGTTTACAGTCGTTCCCGGTTATGTTGAAGTAGGTGGAAATTCTGCTAACAATACACCTGCACAGACAGAGCCTGTTGCTATACAGACGACTGCTGCTCCGGCTGTTACAACAAAAGCTCCGGAAGTTCAGCCGTCTTCCAAGCAAACTCAGGTTCAGGCTCAGGCTGCACAGACTACAAAAGCAAATGCCGCTGAAACAACTGTCAATGATTTAGCAAACAATGCTGCTTCTTCAGTCAATACAACTGAAACTACAAAACCTTCAGCCACATCTTCTGATGCTGATTCAACTGCTGCAAATGCAGTTCAGACAGATGAGAACGGCAATATTGTAACAACAACAAATGTTTCCGGTGATATATCATCATCAAATACAACATCTGACAGCAAAATTACTGAAAACACAGATAATTCTGAAGCCACTGACAGCACATCAAAAACTGATTCCGATACAAATTCAGCAGCTTCTGTTAATAACAAGAAAAGTTCACCTTCAACAGGTGTAAGTTCAGGCGAAATTGCTGTTATCGGAGTTATCCTTACTGTTTCTGCTGCTGGTGCTGTTATAGCATTCAAAAGTAAAGGCAAAAACAAATAACAATAAATTTTAAATCTTATATAAAAAATCCCCTGAATTAATTTAAATTCAGGGGAAATTTTTAGCAGAGGAAAAAATATGTCAGAAAGAAAATTAATATCCCTTACAAAACCTGATGATAAAAAAATTATATCAGAAGTCAACCCCGATGATTATGGATATAAAGAAACTAAAAAATGTGAATTTATACATAATGATATCGAATATAAAGTAATAAACGGCGAAATATATCCTATGCTGAAAAATAATAACAGCAGTAAGAATATTTATGAGCAGATGATTATTGAAGCGGGAAAATGGAGTAAGCCATCAATGGCATATGAAACTATAAATGCCCTTGATGATGATATGAAAAATTATCAGGGCTGTCTGAATATTGTTAAGCAAAAAGCAATTCAGGATAAAATGGATTACAGTGATGTTAATAACTGGGGTGTATGGTTTATAAAAGATGTTTACGCTGATAAGGTAATTCTTCCCTATAATAATATCAATATCGGAAGCCACGATATAGCTGATATTAATAATTATATTTACGTACATGACTATTATTCATCAACTGTTCATGTTAACAATAAGCCTTATATGATTATAGCAAAGAATTATTATAAAATATCAGATATTAAAGCTGAATTTTTATGTATGGATAAGAAAACAATAAATCCTGCCTCTGATATAAATATTATCAAAACTCCAGAACTTCTTAAACAAATTATTATTGCTATGACAATTTTAATGAATCTCCCTTTTATCAAATCGACAATTCGTGTTATAATAATATTTCTAAAAGTTACTTTTTTTGAATAAAATATTCTTGACCTGCTTTTCATTTTGGTTTATAATAATATATGGCACTTGTTATGCCATTTTATTTCTAAAAAAATTTATTATCAGGAGGAAAATTTATATGGAAAACAAAAAATTTTATATTACTACTGCCATAGCTTATACTTCCCGCAAGCCTCATATCGGCAACAGCTATGAAATTGTACTGACAGATGCTATTGCGAGGTATAAACGAATGCAGGGCTATGATGTTTTCTTCCTTACAGGTACTGACGAACATGGTCAGAAAATAGAGGAATATGCTAAAAATGCAGGCGTTACCCCAAAAGCTTATGTTGATAAGGTTGCCGGTGAAATAAAGGATATATGCGACCTTCTTAATACAACGTATGATAAATTTATCCGTACTACTGACAGTTACCATGAAAAAATTGTTCAGAAAATATTTAAAAAACTCTATGATAAAGGCGATATCTATAAGAGTGAATATGAAGGTCTTTACTGTACACCATGCGAAAGCTTCTGGACTCAGACACAGCTTGTTGATGGAAAATGTCCTGACTGCGGCCGTGAAGTTACTAAAACAAAAGAAGAAGCATATTTCTTTAAAATGTCAAAATATCAGAAACAGCTTGAGGAATATATTGAAAATAATGAAAACTTCATATATCCTGAAAGCCGTAAAAATGAAATGATAAACAATTTTATAAAACCCGGAATACAGGATTTATGCGTTTCAAGAACTTCATTCAAATGGGGAATACCTGTCAGCTTTGATGATAAGCATGTTATATATGTATGGATTGATGCACTTTCAAACTATATAACTGCTCTCGGATACGACCCTGACGGCTCATCTGACCTTTATAACAAATACTGGCCTGCCGATGTCCATATCATAGGAAAAGATATTCTCAGATTTCATACAATCTACTGGCCGATTATTCTTATGGCACTCGGTGAACCACTGCCCAAACAGGTATTCGGTCACCCATGGCTTTTATTCGGAAATGATAAGATGTCCAAGTCAAAAGGTAATGTTATTTATGCTGATGACCTCATAAATCTCCTCGGAGTTGATGCAGTAAGATATTATCTGCTTTCAGAAATGCCGTATGCACAGGACGGCTCAATTACTTATGAAACTATAATTGAAAGATATAATTCCGACCTTGCAAATACTCTTGGAAATCTTGTAAACAGAACTGTTTCAATGAATAATAAGTATTTCGGCGGAGAAATAAAGGGTACAGACATTACCGATGAACTTGACAGAGAATTTATTGAATTTACCGAAAAAACTGTTTCAGATGTTGAAAAATGCATGACAACTTTCAGAGTAAGCGATGCAATTGAAACTGTTATGAATCTCGCAAGAAGAAGCAATAAATATATTGATGAAACTGCTCCGTGGAAGCTCGGAAAGAATGATGAGGACAAGCCAAGACTTGCTACAGTTCTTTATAACCTGCTTGAAAGTATACGCTATATAGCTGTACTGCTCAAACCATTTATGCCCGATACTGCTGATGAAATTTTCAGACAGATTAATACCAATAAGACAGGATATGAAACTCTTGAAAAATTCGGTCAGCTTGAAACCGGAAGAAATACTGCTGAAGCTAAAGCTCTCTTTGCAAGAATAGATACGGAAAAAATGCTTGCTGATATAGAGGCGAAAATCAATGCAGAAAATGAGGAAAAGCCTGAAATTGTACTTGAACCTGAAATTGCAATTGATGATTTTGCAAAAGTTGAACTCAGAGCTGCACAGGTTAAGGAATGTGAAAAAGTTAAGAAATCGAGCAAACTGCTCTGTTTACAGCTTGATGACGGTATGGGTGGCAGACAGGTTGTATCAGGAATTGCAAAATGGTATAAGCCTGAAGACCTTATCGGAAAAAAACTCATGATTGTTGCAAATCTCAAGCCTGTAAAACTCTG
Source organism: uncultured Ruminococcus sp. (assembly GCA_964426275.1). Taxonomy (GTDB): domain Bacteria; phylum Bacillota; class Clostridia; order Oscillospirales; family Ruminococcaceae; genus UBA5884. The sequence continues at coordinate 24,894 of CAYRPZ010000004.1, forward strand.
CGGTGTTGAAAGCAATGGTATGATATGCTGTGCTGAAATGCCTGACGGTTCTGCAAAGGTAATGTTTGCTGATGACAGTATTCCTGTAGGTGCAAAAATAAGATAGTTTCATCTTTTTAATTAAATATAAGCATAATAAAACGACCGAATATTATTCGGTCGTTTTAAAATATAAATTAAGGAAAAGTGTCCTGAAAAAACTATTTTTTTAATGTAAACCTGAATTTTTCATTTGCAAGCTGAATTGTATCACCATCACAAAGTTCAGCCATATTTTCAAAGTCAATCTTCTGACCATTTACAAAAGTTCCGTTTTTGGAATCATTGTCAGCAATATAATAAGTACCGTTTCTTATAATGAAAGTTGCATGAACACGGCTTATTGCACGGTTATTTCTTATAACGTACTTTGCATATTCAGAAGATTTTCCTACAATGAAGTTTGTACCCGTTATTTCAATTTTTTCATTTGTCATCATTCTGGTTATATATGCATTTGAAACAGGTTCATTTGCAGGAATTTCATCAACCCCCGGTTCATCATTGTGAATAACTTCTTCATTACTGCTTATCATATCATCAAGAACATTTTCAATAAGCTTTGATGAAAAAGGCACTGTATCAACAGCAATTCTTACAGGCTCAAGGATTTCCCTGTCAGATGAAACCGAATCAATAATCCTTTTCATAAGCCCTGAAACATCAGCATCTTCAGTATTTTCAGCAACCGGTGCATAGAGCATTACTATATGATTATTTTCCTGATTTATAAATATAAATCTTTCATCAAATATAAGCTGTCTGTCATTAAGCATATAAAGTCTTGCTTCCTTCATGGCAGAGCATATTCCATCAATAATGTCAAGTATATCAGAAGGCTTGTTTTGAAGTGAAAGAATGTTTTTAAGGAGAGCAAGCCCCTTTACATCATAATAAATTGTGTTCTTTTCGCTGTCATATGTACAAGGTGCTATATACTGCATTCTATTGAACTTAATCATATTTTCAGCGAAATGGTCTATAGTACCGCTTTCATTAGCAAAGCACAAAGTCCCGTTTTCATGAATAAAATTTTCCATAATATATATTAACCGTCCTTTTTACTTCAGATTTGCAAATACTTCAGATTTTGATACACTTTCAATAACATATTTTCTTGAAGATTTGCTAAGTTTTCCGATACCGCCAAGAATGTTAATTCTGTTTCTGGTATAAATTTTACTTGTACCGTTTACAAAGCGGTTATATATAATATTTATCTTGTTTACAAAATCCTCACCGACAAAATTTATGTAGTTATACATTCTTTCAATAGCAAGATTGGAATGTTCAGTACCATTTGAGAGCATTACAACTGAATCAGTTTTCTTTATAAGATTGTTTAAAATTGCAGGAAGCGAAAAATCCGCATCAATTATAATATGAGAAAAATCCTCCTGACTTATTAATTCCATAAATTCTGAAAATTGTTTTTCATCGGCTGAGAACAAATCATTTATATTATAGAAAGGCGGGATAAAATAAACCTTGTAGTTTTCATCATATGAAAATGACCTTGAAATTGTCTTTTTCAGTGTACTGCTGTCTTTTCCGGTTGAAATATCATGAAATATATCGCTGAGGGAGAGAGCGTCCTGACCTATAAATACAGTATTTGCACTTGTGCGTATTTCAAGCGGTATGTAGAGAACCTTTTCATTTTCAGAGGCTCTGTTCACAGCGAATGCCTTTGAGAATACTGAACCGCCTGAACCGCCTGTACATGAAAAAAATGTGGTAACAACAGCATTTTTATTTGAAGGAATTGAAACTTCCTTTGTTTTTGACTTGCTTTCAGCAGAACTTTCAGCAAGTGATGAAACATGACATTCTATTATATTCATAACTGAATTATATATATCATTTATATTCTGATATATAAACAGAGCTTTTTCCCCGTTTATTTCACATATTCTTACAGATTCCGAAAAATATGCACCGGCACATTTTTCGGGCATAAGGCTGTGGTCAATTTCAATCGATTCGTCTGAAACAAGTATATCAGACGGATATGACTTTACATATTCATATGCACTGTCTTTCTGTGAAAAACATTTTACATTTATTCTGTCCGGCATAAATTCATTAAATGCCTTTTCAATTCTATTTATAAAATCATTTTCGGACAGCAGAACAACTTTTATCATAATCTTCATTCCTTAACAATAAAAATAAATGTGCGGTCTGTACTCTGAAAAAAATCAGGGTACATAAACACAATACTACTTTTAATATTAACATTAAATTTCCATAAAGTCAACATTAATTTTAAAAAATCAGAGAAAATGCAATAATAAAAATATATTTTTTGTGCAAAATGCAACATTATAAATTTTATACTATTGACATTATGTATTAATATATGATATAATGAAAAATATTAAAGTGCGGGTGTGGTGGAATGGCAGACACGCTGGTCTTAGGAGCCAGTGCCTCGGCGTGTGGGTTCAAGTCCCACCACCCGCATTATTTTTATTTTAATATGGCAGAAACCGCCGTATTAAACCCTGTGGACTCTGCTTAAAACAGGTCAGACCTGTGACAGACTATAAAACAGGAATTACTAATCTCTATAGATGAGGAAGGATTCAAATATGAAATTTTATTTGTATAAGGTCACAGGATATAATGGAAAAAGACAATAAAGTTTATGATACATCACCCAAAATATATGGCACTAAATCAATAAAGTTCAGACTTACAATTTCAGCAGTACTTATTCTGGCTATATCAGTCTTTCAGATTCTCCTGTCAACATATTCATTTGAAATGTATTTCAAACAGATTGATTACTATTCAACTTCATATTATGAACTTATTAATTTCCGAAACGGCTTTAACAATATGTGCCAGTCAGCCGAAAATTATATAAAAGATGAGAAAAATGAAGATTTGGAAAATTTTAATGCTAAAAAGGAAATACTTGACAATACTGCAAAAAAGCTTGAAAGTGAGTATACTGTAATGGACGATGACGAACAGAAAGCTCTTATCCATGCAATATGCAACAGCTATAAAAATTATTCAAATGAAATTTCCTCCATTATTATTTCAAATGATACGGTGAACTACTATGAAAAGTACAGTGACAATTCAGTATATATCGATAATTACATAGAAGTTCTGCTCAATGCAAGATTCATTCAGGGACAGGTATATCATGAAAATATACAGAAGAAAATGAATATATTCAAGGTAATAGAAATTTCAGCTTTTATATTTCTTCTTACCTCAATATTCTATATAATCATAGTCACTTTCAATCAGATTGTAAAACCCGTTCTTGTAATTTCAGCTTATTCACAGGAACTGGCACAGGGAAAACTCGATATAGGCGATATCGATGACTCTCAGTTAAAACATGACGATGAAATCAAAAATCTTGTAGTACTCTTTAACAAAATGAAACAGACTATGAGAGAAATGATTAAAGTCAATAATGAAAATAACCTTATGCATAAACAGCTCAATGAAGTAAAGAAAAATGTTGAAAATGCTATGGACGAACTTATATCTGCAAAGTCACAGAATGAAATTCTTTTCAAAAAGGCAAACTATGATAACCTTACAGGTATATTTAACAGAAATGCTTTTGAAAATAATGTAAGACAGTCACTCGAAAATTTTAAAGATGATTCACTCGGTGCATTGATGGTAATAGATATCGATAATTTTAAAATGGTAAACGATACTCTCGGTCATCAGGGCGGAGATGAAGTACTTAAACTCCTTGCAAGATGCCTGACAAATATCCTTGCAGACTGCGGATTTGTCGGAAGATGGGGCGGTGATGAATTTGTCGGCTTTATAACTCATGCTGACAATATTGAGTTTATAAATAAAAAAGCTTCTGACCTGTGCAAGATTATGAACAGAAAATTTATGTTCAAGGGCATAATTCATGACATTTCAATAAGTGTCGGAGTATGTCCCATGACAAAGGGATATGAACTAAAAAAAGCTTATGAACATTCAGATAAGATGCTTTATGATGTAAAAGAAATGGGAAGAAATAATTATAAAGTCTACATTGAAGATTTAGCGGTTTCGGTCAATAAGGAGCAGTAATATGAGAAAACTTATTAAATCCTGTGCAGTTTCATTTCTTGCATTGTTTACAGCTGTCCTCTGCACAGGCTGTGATGAAAACAGCTCTGTATTCGCTAATAATGAATATTCTGTACAAAGCGATGAAATCGTTTTAAGACTTGCAAATAACCATGTAGACGATTACCCTACTTCAAAAGCCTGCGACTACTTCGCTCAGCTTGTTGAGGAACGCACTGACGGAAAAATTAAAATTCTCTGCTATCATAATTCTGCTCTTGGAGATGAAGCCTCAACTTTAAAGCAAGTTCAGCTTGGTGGCATCGACTTTGTAAGAGTATCCGTTTCACTGCTTGCAGAATATGATACAAATCTTAATATTCTCTCACTCCCTTATCTCTATGAAAACAGCAATCATATGTGGAGCGTTCTTAACAGTGAAACAGGCGATTATTTCCTAAACAGCACTCAGCTTATAAAAAATGGTTTTGAGGGTCTTTGCTGGTATACAGGCGGAAGCCGTAACTTCTACAGCACACAGCCTCTTGATAATGGCATTGAAAGCCTGAAAGGCCTTAAAATAAGAACTCAGGAATCAGAACTCCTTCAGGATACCGTTTCTGCACTCGGAGCAGATGCAGTACCTATGAAATTTGAAGATGTCTATGCTGCACTCGTTACAGGAAAAATTGATGCTGCGGAAAATAATATTCCATCTTATATTTCAACTCAGCATTATAAAGATGCAAAATATATGATACTTGATGAACATTCTTCAATTCCTGAAATGATAGTCGTTTCAAAAACTACTATGGATAATCTCAACCATGAACAGCAAGAAATTATAAAGGAATGTGCAAAAGAATCAACCGAAAAACAGATTGAACTTTGGAATGAATATGAAAACGAATGTCTTGAAACGGCTATTTCTGAAGGCTGTACAATAATTACCCCTACTGAAGAACAAAAAGAAGAATTCAAAGAGGCTGTACAGGCTGTAAAGGATAAGTATTCAGCCGGCTATGAAGATTTAATCAAAAAAATTGAAAATACACCTTATAATAACGACAATCAATAAAATATACTCGATGGATAATATTCTTCTTTCAGATATTATTATTTTACAGGAGGTTTTTTATGCAGAAAATTTTAGGATATATGAGAAAGGCAATCTATGAATTTGATATGATTCAGGACGGTGACAGAATAGCTGTAGGCGTTTCCGGAGGAAAAGACAGCCTTGTGCTACTTAAAGGTCTTGCAATGCTCAGAAAATTTATAGGCATTGAATATGATATCGTTGCAATAACTCTTGACCCTCAATTCAATGGCGTAAAGGGAGATTATTCAGCAGTTGACAGTCTTTGTCAGGAACTCGGAATTGAATACCGCCTGATACCTACAAATATAGGTGAAATAGTCTTTAACGTCAGAAAAGAACCAAGTCCGTGCAGTCTCTGTGCAAGAATGAGGAGAGGTGCTTTACATGATGAGGCAATAAAGGCAGGCTGCAATAAAATCGCTCTCGGACATCATTATAATGATGCGGTGGAAACTTTTATAATGAACCTTTTCATAGAGGGAAGAATAGGCTGTTTTTCTCCTGTAAGCTATCTTTCAAGAAAAAAATTATATCTTATAAGACCACTTGTATTTGCTCCTGAAAATGAAATCAGAAAAGCCGCAAGAAAGAATGAAATAAATATTGTAAAGTCAAAATGCCCTGCTGACGGACATACAACAAGAGAAAAAACCAAGAATTTCATAAGCGATATGGAACATATGAGCAAGGGATTTACATACCGCATTTTCGGCGCAATGAGGAGGGCTGATATTGACGGCTGGGCAGGAAAGGAATTTAAAGATTACCATTCATCAGTAAAAGAATAGTATAAAAATCAAGACAGCAGATATTTTCTTATATCCGCTGTCTGATTTAATTAATTATAAAGAGGAATATTATATTAATGATTTCTATTTAACAAGCTCTTTTGACAAAAGAACTGCATCTCTGATAGTTATCTGATTGTCACCGTCCATATCAACATTTACAAGCTTTATAGTAGAATCATCTTCTTTTACTGAACCAACAAGATACTGCTTGAATTCAACGTAATCTGTAACTGTGGCTTTTCCATCGTTGTTAATGTCACCGGGAAGACCTACTGCTTTATTATCTATAACTACCATATAGCTTGATGCGTGCTGGAAATTAAGAACTGCATATCCTTCATCATCTACAGGAACTGTTTCCTGATATGCAAGCCTGTCGCTTTCTGCATCATAATGAAGAACACTTGCCATCATTCCTGCATATTCAGTGCCTATATAAACTTTAAGATTAGCTGTATATCCGAACTGACCTTCATGTTCAAGATTTACTTCAACAGTCTGCTGTTCATCTACATATTTATTTGTAATTTCTTCAGGAACTATTCCTTCATTTTCACTTACACCAAGATTAACATCTGCAACTTCTGCATCGTCTGAAATATTAAGGCCATTTACAGTCCACTGATAACTGCCTATATTGATAACTATATCGACATCTTTGCCCTTTGCACTTTCAACAACTGATGCAGGAAGCGATACAGGTTCATTATTGGCTGTTGTATCAATTGTAATTTCAACTGAATTGTTCTGTTCAAGACTTGCACTGATTTCGTCCCAGTTCTGTGTCTGATTTGAATTATTATTATTATTATCAGCAGATACTGCACTGCTCTGAATTGTGTCCATATTGCCTACAACTATAATCTGTACGTCCATCAGTGTCAAATTTCCGTTTTCATCTGTTACGTCCTGAGGATTATTCTGAAGGCTTACATAGAGTTCATTGTTTTCATTTATACCCATTCCAAAAATCTGATATCCATTATGGTCAGCTTTTGGGAAACTTGCAACAAGACGCTTGTCAGAGCCGTCCGTATTGATAACATATACATTTTCAGTAGTATTATAGAAGAATACATCGCCATATTTTATAAGGGTTGTGTAATTGCCTTTCCAGAATGATGTAGTGCTGTTCCATACATACCATGTATCCTTTTCAACTGTAAATGATGCCGATGATGCATTAACAATTTCACCATTAGTATTTTTAGCAGTAAACTGACCATTGCCGTCAACTGAATACCATGCACCATCCATGCGGAACATTTGTGTTGAAATATCTCTCCACCAGTAGTTATCATAAGTGGTATCATAACATGATACTTCTTTATTTCTTCCATAAACCCAGTTATAGTGTTTGCCTGTTTCAGATGACATTGCAGAATCACTGAGAAGGAAGTAATTATGCATAACACAGCCTACACGGTTAGGTTCAGGGTCATCCCATGTAACATCGACATGATACCACTGACCGTCAATCTGAATTGCATTCCATGTATGACCCATTTCATAACTTGAAACATTAACAGTCGGTATGCCGAGTTTATACTGCATTATGTACTGATAAGCAATTGTATATGCATAGCATACGCCTGTTTTCTGCTGGAAGAAGTCATAAAGGCCACGGACAGTTTCAGGGTCATTATCGTGTACTCTTACATCATATGAAAAATTAAGTGCAAGATAGTCATGAACATAGAGTGCCTTGTCAACATCGCTCATTGTATCATCAATACCTGAGATTATTTCATCGGCAGTGCTGCTTACAAAATCAATCTGTTCCTGTACATTTTCAGGATAAGTAACTTTCAGTTTCTTTGCCCATTTGATACCGGTTTCTTTTAAGAAATTACTGCTGTATGCGGCACGTAAATCTTCTGCACTCAAATAAAAATACTGAGGATTTTCATCTATAACTTCAGAAGCAAGATCAAGAAGTACATCTGTTGATATATTGAAATCTGCAAAACCTTCCTGTTCAGTCAGCCTGTTGTCAAATACATATTTAATCTGTTCCTTTACCGCTGATTCGGTTTCATCATCAAGGTCATCAAAAGACTGTGTAATATCAGAAGAACTGATATTGGCAGATGAATCGCCAAGCTTAACAACAGAGTATCCGCACAAAGCAAGTGTATTTATAACTATAAGAGAACCAAGAGTGGCAGCTAAGAATTTTCTTTTTGATGATTTATTATTTTCTTTCATAATATTACCTCCTGTATGTATTTTATAAGCAATTTTATTGAAAATATGCGGTATAACATCAATAAAAAAAGCTGTTATCCTTTAAGGATACAGCCGATAAATTACAGTACCCTACGGTACCGGCAACCGGCTGTCATACTAACATAAACAGAACTATGCTTTCAGACCCTTGGCTTTGCGTCCTTATCTTTCAATAAGTTTGCTTAAACGTTTTAATTTTCTGAATTTATTGTATCATATGCAAATATAATTGTCAATACTTTTTTACTAATAAAATAAAAAACATCAATTTGCACAAGAAAAAATTTAATTTAATGTTAATATGTATAAATGATTTTTGAAAATGACAGAAAACAAATCTCCGCACATATAATTCTAATCTAACGTTATTTTACATAGGCGATTTTATTTTCAGCATAATTTTTGTTGAATTATGCTATTGAAATAAATAAAGCAATAGTGTATAATTCTTTTAGATATATTTTTACTGTCAGTAATTATACCGTCATGCCGGCACTGACGGATATATTCAAATAACACTCAAAAACTTTTTTATGCCGGAGATAAGGAGTATGAATATGGCAAAAGCAGTTCCCGCACCTACTCAGAAGGATATCCTCAAACAGGAATTTATAAGCACATTACGTTCACATTTCAATATTTCACCTGACGAGGCATCAGACCTTCAGGTTTATAAGGCACTTTCATCTGTAATAGTTGATATGCTCAAGAAAAAAAGACAGCGTTTCATAAACAAGGCTCATTCAATGGGCAAAAAACAGGTTTATTACCTTTCCATGGAATTCCTTATGGGACGTTCACTCAAAACAAGCCTTTACAATCTTGGTATTCAGAATGATGTAAGAGATTTTCTCAAGGAATATGATATCAATATTGACAAGGTTTATGAATATGAACCTGATGCAGGTCTTGGAAACGGCGGTCTTGGAAGACTTGCAGCGTGCTATCTTGACGGTCTTGCTACTCAGGCTTATCCTGCTATGGGATATTCAATCTGCTATGAATACGGCATATTCAAGCAGAAAATTGAGGAGGGCTGGCAGACAGAACTTCCTGACAACTGGCTTCCCGGCGGTGAAGTATGGCTTGATACAAAGCCTGAAATGTCAATAGAAGTCCATTTCGAGGGTGAACTCAATGAATACTGGGATAATCAGTATCATCATATCTCTCATGTAAATTATAATACTGTTGTTGCTGTTCCTTCGGATATGTATGTATCAGGCTACGGAAGCGAGGGCGTTTCAGTATTAAGACTCTGGTCAGCAAAATCACCAAGCTTTGATATGGCTATGTTCAATCAGGGCGAATATGCAAAGGCTATGAGCCAGAATTCTGTTGCAAATGCTATCTCAAAGGTTCTCTATCCTAATGACAACCATCTTGAAGGAAAATCACTCAGACTTCGTCAGCAGTATTTCATGTGTGCAGCTTCAATTGGTGATATCGTAAATAATCATATGGCTGTTTACGGCACCCTTGACAATCTCCATGAAAAAGTTGCAATCCATATCAATGATACCCATCCGACACTTGCTATACCTGAACTTATGAGAATACTCCTTGACGACTGCGGTTATACATGGGAAAAGGCATGGCATATTGTTACAAATACATTTGCTTATACAAACCATACAGTCATGGCTGAAGCACTTGAAAAATGGGACGTAAACCTTGTAAAGAGAATTGTTCCCCGTATATTCTCAATCATTGTTGAAATCAACAACCGCTACTGCCATACACTTATGGAACATACAGGCGGTGACAGCGCAAAGGTTACAAGCATGTCCATCATCAAGGATAATCAGATTCATATGGCTACACTCTGCGTTGCAGGTTCACACAGCGTAAACGGTGTATCAAAGCTTCACTCTGAAATTATCAAGCGTGATGTATTCCATAATGAATATCTTGATACCCCTGCAAAATTCAAGAACGTTACAAACGGTATCGCATACAGAAGATGGCTCTATCAGTCAAATCCGGGACTTACAGCACTGCTTGAGGAAAAAATCGGCGACAAGTTCCTTAAAGACGGCGGCGAACTTAAAAAGTTTGCTGTATTTGAAAATGACAAGGCTGTCCTTGAACAGCTCCGCAAAATCAAAAAGGAAAACAAGGAACGCTTTGCAAAGTATGTAAAGAACCATACAAATACACCATTTGAACTTGACCCTGACAGCATATTTGATGTACAGGTAAAGCGTCTGCATGAATATAAGCGTCAGCACCTCAATGCACTCAATATCATCGCTGACTATAACTATCTTATCGAAAATCCTGATGCCGACTACGTTCCGAGAACATATATATTTGCTGCAAAGGCTGCTCCGGGATATTATCTTGCAAAACAGATTATCAAGATGATATGGGCTATTTCAGAGGAAATCAGAAAGAATCCTGTAATTTCAAAGAAAATGAGCGTTATATTCCTTGAGGACTACAGAGTAACACTTTCAGAAATCCTTATGCCTGCAGCTGATATTTCCGAACAGATTTCACTTGCCGGAAAAGAAGCATCAGGTACAGGAAACATGAAGCTTATGCTCAACGGTGCAATTACTCTCGGTACTCTTGATGGTGCAAACGTTGAAATCAAGGAAGCTGTCGGCGATGATAACATTATCATCTTCGGCATGAAGACTGAAGAAGTAAATGCTCTCAAGGACAGAGGCTATAATGCTGAAAATATATTCAACAATAATGAAACAGTAAGAAATGCTGTAAACCGTATGTATCACGGCATTAACGGCTGTACATTCGCTGAAGTTGCAAATTCACTCAAGACATCTGACCCGTATATGGTACTTGCCGACTTTGACTCATACAGAGAAGCTCAGAAACGTGCATCTGAACTCTATAAGGACCAGACCAAATGGTCATCAATGTCACTTATGAATATTGCAGGTGCAGGTATTTTCTCAGCTGACAGAGCTGTTGATGATTATGCACGTGACATCTGGGCATTATAATTCTTAGAATTATAATATCAATTGTTTAAATTTCAAAGAATTAAATGGGCGGGCATATCGTTCGCCCGTTAATTCTATATACGGAAAAATCTGTTTTCAGGTTATTCGGAGAACAGATTATACATATATCCAAAAAATTTTTTCAGGGAGGAATTATTCAATGCAGGCAATTTATGACAGCTGGGATGAATCATATAAATCTAAATTCGGTTCACTCAAGAGAAATGAAGAATGTACATTCACTATAAAAATCCCAAAGGATACAGCTATTGATTCACCGCCTGTAATGGTGCTTTTCAGAACAGGATTTAAAGAACGTTTCCTTAAAATGTTCAGAAGCAATGAAGATGAAAATGCAGTTTATTACTCAAGTGTTTATTCAGCTCAGTTTGTAGGCGTTCATTATTATTATTTCACTCTTACAATTCATGGTCAGCGTCGCTTTATCAAAAAAATTGATGCACATAAGGGCGCAATAGCTGACGGAGGACTTTTCCAGCTTACAGTCTATGATGAAAACTATAAAACCCCGTCATTCTTAAAGGGCGGAATTATGTATCAGATATTCCCCGACCGTTTCTGTAAAAGCGGTAAAAAACATGAAAATGTTCCGTCTGACAGAGTTATAAGAGGTGACTGGGGCGGTACTCCATACTATAAACCCGATGCAAACGGTCATGTATGGAATAATGACTATTTCGGCGGTGACCTTGATGGCATACGCTCAAAGCTTGAATATCTGCGTGACCTCGGTGTAACCTGTATATATCTTAACCCTATATTTGAATCACATGAAAATCATAGATACAATACCGCAAACTACAGAAATGTTGACCCTCTGCTCGGCACTAATGAAGATTTTAAAAAACTCTGTCAGGACGCTGATGAATACGGAATAAGCGTAATTCTTGACGGTGTATTCTCTCATACGGGTGCAGACAGCATATATTTCAACAAATTCGGAAGATACGGCTCTGACGGTGCATACAATTCAACAGAAAGCCCTTATTATCCATGGTATACATTCTATCATTACCCTGACAGCTATGAAGCATGGTGGGGAATTGATACTCTCCCGAATGTAAGGGAAAATAACAGCAAATATACAGAATATATATGCGGTGATGACGGTGTACTCGATTACTGGATAAGTATGGGTGCGGCAGGATACCGCCTTGACGTTGCAGATGAACTTCCCGATGAATTTCTTGACAATCTTAACAAATGTGTAAAAAAACACGGCAAGGAAAAAATTATCATAGGCGAAGTATGGGAAGATGCCTCAAACAAGGAAAGTTACGGCGTTAAAAGACGCTATCTCCTCGGAACTCAGCTCGATTCAGTCATGAACTATCCTTTCAAGGAAGCAATTCTTGACTATGTAAAGGGCGGAAATCCCAAAGTATTCCGTGACAGAATAATGACAATCGTTGAAAATTATCCAAAGCCTACAATTGATGTTCTTATGAATTTTGTATCAACACATGATGTTGAGAGAGCCATAAACAGACTTGGCGGTGAAAACTGTGACAATAAGTCAAAAGACTGGCAGGCTGAAAGATATCTTACTGATGAAGAATATACAAGAGGTAAAAACCTGCTTAAATGTGCAATGGCTCTCATGTATTTTCTCCCCGGAGTGCCAAGCATATATTATGGCGATGAAGTCGGTATGCAGGGATATAAAGACCCGTTCAACAGACGCTGTTTCCCATGGGGCAATGAAGATACTGATATGCTTGAGTATGTAAAACAGCTCGGCAAAATCAGAAAATCAAGCAAAATTTTCAGTGACGGAACTATAAAATTTATTATGACTGATGAAAATGTACTCGCATTCGCAAGAATAAGAACAAAAAATAACAAGGCTCTTGCAGTATTCATAAACAGAAGCCCTGAAAAACAATTCGTAAACAGCATTTCAGGATATGAAAATACAGAAAATTATCGCATTATATATGGTGCAGAGCCTAAGGATAAAGGTTTTGAAATTGCTCCGTACAGCTATGCTGTTATAAAAGCTGAACTTTCATAAAAAGGAGAATATTATGCAGAAGGAATTTCTTGAAGCAGGAAAAATTGTGAATGTTCACGGACTTAAAGGCGAAGTAAAAATTATGCCATGGTGTGACAGTGCAGAGTTTTTATGTGAGTTTGAAAGACTTTTTCTTGACGGCGGAAATACTGAACTTGAAATCGAAAGAGCAAGAGTATTTAAAAATACTGTAATAATGAAATTTGCGGGAACCGATACAGTTGAACAGGCGGAAACACTCAGAAACAAAGTGCTTTATATGTGGCGTGAAGATGTAGAACTTGATGATGACTGCTATTTTGTACAGGATTTAATTGGTTTGAAAGTATACGATGCCGACAACGGTTTCCTTTATGGAGAAATTACAGATGTAATGCAGACAGGTGCAAACGATGTGTATTCAATAAAGGGCAGCAGCAGGGAATATCTTGTTCCTGCAATCCCCGAAGTTGTAACTGAAACAGATATTGAAGGCAAAACTATGAAAATAAGACCGCTTGACGGACTTTTTGAGGAATAATTATAAAATATGAAAATTGAAATAGCCACTCTTTTCCCTGAAATGTGCGAAACTGTACTTTCAGAAAGCATAGTCGGCAGAGCAAGAAAAAAAGGTCTTATAGAGGTTCACTGCCGTAATATAAGGGATTATACGGAGGATAAACACCGCAGAGTTGATGATACACCATATGGCGGAGGCATGGGCATGGTCATGCAGGCAGAACCTGTGTATAACTGCTATAAGGCTGTATGTGAGGATATGAGAACGATACCCCATACAATATATATGTCCCCGAAAGGCACTGTGCTGACACAAAGAAAATCAGCAGAACTTTCTTCATATGACAATATTTTTATAATATGCGGACATTATGAGGGTATAGACCAGAGAATTATTGATAAAATAGTTGATGAAGAGATATCAATCGGTGACTATGTTCTTACAGGCGGTGAACTTCCTGCACTTGTTCTCACTGATTCAATAGCAAGAATGTGCAGAAATGTTCTCTCAAGTCCTGAATGTTTTGAGGAGGAAAGCCATTACGGCGGACTTCTTGAATATCCGCATTATACACGCCCTGAAGTATGGGAGGGTGAAAGCGTACCTGATGTCCTGCTGTCAGGTCATCATAAAAATATAGCAAAGTGGCGTCTTGAACAGAGCATTGAGATTACACGCCTTAAAAGACCTGATATGTATGAAAAATACAAGTCAGAAAATAAATAAATTTTATATATAAAGTTTATATTTTTTATTGAATATTGTCATAAAATTCAAAATGATTAGTAACATATGCATATAAAATTATGTTGAAATTTGTATATGTTTCATAAATTTTCGTTAGATTATACAAAAAACAACCAACACAAAGTTATGCGGATAATCAATGCGTAGAAATTTCGGTCAAAATAGCTTTTTAGTACAATTTTTAAGTTGACTATGTCGGAAATTACTTGTATAATAAGAATAGAAAACAAAGGTAATATATTTATATTTTATATTTACTAAATTTTATAAAGGAGAGTTCACTATGTTTGTTAAAGATGTAATGGTTCAGAATGAGGTTGGCCTGCACGCAAGACCGGCAACTTTCTTTATTCAGAAAGCTAATGAATTCAAGGCTTCAATCTGGATTGAAAAAGAAGAACGCAGAGTAAATGCAAAGAGCCTTCTTGGTATTCTTTCACTCGGTATTGTAGGCGGTACTCCAATCAAGATTATTGCTGACGGCACTGACGAACAGCCTGCTGTTGAAGCTCTTGTTGAACTGGTTGAAAGCGGTTTCAGCGACGATAAGCTTTAATCTGTAAAAAACATTTTATTTTGTCAATTGCATATATTTTTATAAAGGCGGAAATCTGACTAAATGATTTCCGCCTTATCATATTGAAAAATATACATTTCCCAAACTGAAATATTGAATATTTTAACCAATTTGCACAATGAAATGTTAGCAATTGTTCCAAAAAATCCGATTTAATGAAAAAAATATGGATTTTATGTTGACTAAAACGGATTTTTAGTATATAATTACTATAGTGTTAAGTTAATAATATTATTAATCATAACACTCGTTTTGTTGTCTCCTTTCTTTTGTTCTACACATATTTATTTATCTATTATTTATTTTTCATGCAGAGCCCGTTGCTCTGCATTTTTTCTTTTAAAATAAAATGAAAGGAAGATAAAATCTATAAGAAATGAGAGAAAAAAATGAAATATAATCTTGACAGCACTATAAGACAATATAATAACAGCAAAAATCTTAAATATCTGTTTTTTTGGGGACATACTCCACAGACAGAGGGAATTATTGATAAATCATGCCTTAGTCAGTGGTATAATTGCAGTTTTACCATTGATGGTATACAGTATCATACTGCTGAACAGTATATGATGGCACAAAAGGCTGTACTTTTCAATGATATGGAATTATATGAAAATATTATGAAATCAAATCACCCGAATGAATATAAAAAACTTGGAAGAATAATTCATAATTTCGATGAGGAAATATGGAAAAGCAGAAGATGCAGTATAGTTATAAAAGGAAATACCGCTAAATTCTCACAGAATATAAATTTAAAAAAATATCTGATTGAAACAAATAACAGAATACTTGCTGAGGCAAGCCCTTATGACAGAATATGGGGCATAGGACTTTCAAAAACTGATGAAAGAACTGTAAACCCTATGAAATGGAACGGTACAAATCTGCTTGGATTCTGCCTTATGGAAGTAAGGGATATTATTCATTCAATGTAAAAAATATACGGACGGATTTTATAAATTCCGTCCGTATTCCATTCAGAATGCATAACTATCAGTTTGACATTCCGTATTCATACATATTCTCACAGAATATTGCATAGCCTTTTGTTGGTTCATTTACAAATACATGAGTAACTGCACCTATTAATTTCCCATTCTGAATTATCGGGCTTCCGCTCATTCCCTGAACTATTCCGCCTGTAAGCGACAAAAGCTTTTCATCTGTAATTCTTATTATCATATTTTTATTTGCATTATCACTTCTGTAATCTATTTTCTCAATTGATATACTGTATTCCTGAGGCTCTCCGTCATCAATGCTTGTTATTACAGTTGCCTCACCAAGTTGTATATCCTGTTTAAGCCCCATGGGCAATGCACTGAAATCCGATTGATAACTGTCAAGATTTCCGAAAACTCCATACTGATTATTTTTAAAGAGTGAACCAATTGCACCTGCTGATGTAAATATTCCCTGAAGCTCTCCTGCATTACCCTCCGTACTGCGTTTAACTCCTGTTATATCAACTCCGACTACCTCACCGCTTGAAAGAGGAAGAATTTCTCCTGTGTCAACATCGCATACAGGGTGCCCCAGACCGCCAAAACGCTTCGTGGACGGTTCATAGAATGTTACAGTGCCTATTCCGGCAGAACTGTCACGCACCCATATTCCTGCCTGCCAGCAGTTATCTGTTTTTGAATATGCAGGTTTAAGCTCAACTGTCATCGGTTTATCATCACGGCTTATAACAACTTCAACAGGATTGCCGTCCGATTCGGATATTACCTGATGTATATCATCATTGCTGTCTATTTCCTCTCCTGCAATTGATATTATAATATCGCCTGTTTCAATCCCTGCATCGGAAGCCGGAGATTTTGCTCCCTCATCTGAATTTACTTCACCCATTCCCACAACCATTACTCCGTCAATAAGAATTTTTATTCCAAAAGGCGTTCCTCCAGGTACAAGCAAGGGAGTTTCCGATTTTATGACTTCAACTTCCTTGAGAGGAACAATGCCGAACAGTTTTAAAGTAGCAGTTTCATGATGACTGTCAGAATAATTTTCTCCCGAATATACAGAAGCAGACTCAATATTTTCCGATACTGCGGTTATAGGAAAATTTGCCGAGAGATTAAGCTCCTTTGAATTGTTTACATGAAAACTATCCGGAAGAACTGATGAATAATATAATATTGCCGTGCAGATACTTACAGAAAGAGTGATTGTCGAGGCAATAATAAAATTTAAGGTTTTTTTCATATTCTCCTCCATATATTTTAAACTGAAAATCCTGTAAAACGGATTTTTCTGAATTATTTTATTTCTGCTCTGTATTATTTACTATGGACGATTGAATTAAAAATATAAGAGTAATTTAGATAATATATTTTTGTAAAAAAAAGTTTGACCTTAATGTTATAATATGTTACAATAAAGAAAAGAATCTGTATAAAGGAAAAAACAGGTTAATATATTTTTTATCATGGAGGAATTTTTTATGAAAGTTGCAATTAACATACTTAAAGTTTTAATGATTCCGGCAGTGGCAATATATCCGCTGTATTTCAACATTATCGGCGGACTTGCATTTATTATTCAGGCACAGCAGTATCTGGCAGACGGACTGATTGAAAACAATGTTAAATACACCATGTATATTATAGCCGGCATTATGTTTTTATCGTCAGTATTATTCGCAGCAGCAATGGTTTTGGTAATATGCAAGTTTAATATGATTTCGGTTTTTCTTGATATAGGAGCAATCGCAATGTGCATATTTTCAGCCTTTGCAATGAATACTATGAATGATAAATATCAAATGGAAATGCTTGTTGTACGTCCTATGACAGATAAAGTTTTTATGAATCATCTCCCATCTCTTATACCATTTTTTGCGATATTTATTGTAGGGCTTGTACAGAATATAATTAATGACCATGCAATGGGGCCTGAATGGAAAGAATTCAAAAAACTGCGTACTGAACATAAACGCCTTGTAAAGGCAAATACTGAAAAAGAAAAAAGAAAAAACAGAAAAGAAACTGCTAAATAAAAAATTATCCGATTATTATTATAACCCCGTTGCATCAAAATTTATGTCATATTATGACATACAGAAAATGACTGAATATAAAAAATATTCAGCCATTTTTTATAATACATAAAAGAAAAGAACTGCTGTTAAAAGCAGTTCTGCAAATAAATTAAAATAATAAAATTAAAAAGAAATCATCAAAACAGCCGTTAATTACTGCTTTTTATAGGATTTGATAATCTCACCTATAAAAGCCTTGTGAATACCATCGTTTTCATACCATTTAAGACAGCTTTTATCGGTAAACATATCTGTATTCATATCCTGAGCATAAAGCTTTCTGCATACGAGTACAATATCAGCCTGTTCAAAGGCGGTTGTTCCGTCAGTGTGCCATGGTGTCAGCCCTGTTTCCTTAGCCTTGTTGAAATCCCTTCCTGAATGAGAACCGCAGAATTTCAGAGCATCACGATATTCTTCACTGAAAAAAGAAAGAGTAAAGAGTTCATTTTTTTCCATAAAGCTTATTGTATGCCTTGACGGTCTTATAACACATTCAACAACGTTTCTGCCCCACATAACTCCCATACCGCCCCATGAAGCTGTCATGGTATTATATGAAGATTCATCGCCTGAAGTAATAAGAGTCCAGTCCTTTCCGATAAGCTTAAATGGATTGATATCTGCACTGAGCAGGTCAAATTCCTTAAACTGCATAAAAATCAGTCCTTTCCTTTATAGTTAAATATTATTATCATATGATAATGATAACATAAAAAGACTAATTTTTCAAGAATAATTTATTATGCTCTTAAAACCGATTTATACTGAAGTCTGAGTTTATCCGTTATAAGTGCAATAAATTCAGAATTTGTAGGCTTGCCCTTGCAGGTATTTACTGTATAGCCGAAAAATGCATTGAGTGTATCAAGGTTTCCTCTGTCCCATGCAATTTCGATTGCATGACGGATAGCCCGTTCAACTCTTGAAGATGTAGTCTGGAATTTCTGTGCAACATTGGGATAAAGAGATTTTGTCACACTCTCCAGAAGTTCAGGGTCACTAAGCGATGAAAGAATTGCTTCTCTGAGATAGTGATATCCTTTGATATGTGCAGGAACACCAAGCTGATGGATAACATCTGTAACTATGATTTCCATATCCTGTTCAGATGATAATGATATTCCGGACGATGTGCGGTTTTTTGCACCGCTTTCCTGAGTGAGTGAAAGAATACGGTCGCCAAGAGCTGCTATATCAAATGGTCTGAGCATAAAATAAGATGCACCATTCTGCATTACCTGACGTTCCACAAATGTATTGTCATAAGAAGATGTAATTATAAATGCGGGCTTACGACAATTTGATGCATTAATTTTCTTCATTATATCGATAGCATCAATATGCGGAAGAATAGCATCTGTGACAACTACATCAGGTGCATCATTCTTTATTGATTCAAGAATAACATTTCCATCTTTAGGGCGTGTTACAACATAAAGCCCCTTTCCTCTCAGACTGCTGGCACAGGCAATGCCATATTCGACACTGTCATCACCAATCAGAACTTTAATTTTGTTTACCATTATTATACCTCCTGAAAAAATTTTTCTTACTTCCATATTTTAACATAACATTTAACAAAAATCAAGGGTTTTTGAAAAATAATTTCCAAAAAATATAAATAATTGTCGTTATTTATCAGTATAAGCATATTAATGCAGATATAAAAAATTCCCTGAAAAACTCAGGGAATTTTTTATAAATTTTATTTGATTTTAAGGAACTGTTCGGGAACATTTTCTGAAAGTATACTGTCAATTACAGACATACTGAAATCATGTGCATATCCACTCGAAACGCTGTGTATTCCATGACCTGATGCAAGTTCTTCGGTATACATCGAATAGGGGTAAACTCTGATATTTGAATATGCATAGTCATAATGATTTATAAGCGGTATTGCCTTTATATCATCAATAATTATCTCTCCTGTAATCAAATCTTTTGTAACATTAAAATCAGCAAGCAGTTCAACCATATTAAAGTTATCGCTCTGTGCAGAAATAAAGTTTCCAAGCGAATAGAATACAAAGCTTTTTCCGCCTGACGGATTGTCAATATACTCCATACTCTGAATAACATGAGGGTGATTTCCTATAATAATATTTGCTCCCCAGTCAACAAAATCTCTTGCAAGCTGTTTTCTTGAATCATCGACTTCAAATGTATCTTCAACTCCCCAGTGCACGCTTACTATTACACAGTCGGCAATATCCGCTGCCTTTTGAATCTGTTGTTTCATAAGTTCTGTTTCCGATGTATAAATTATTTTCAATTCAGAATCTGACGGAAGCGAAAGACCATTTGTATATTCAGTAAATGCAACAAATGCAAATTTAATTCCATTTACCTCAAGCGTTCTTATATTATTCATATCTTCTTCATTGCGATAAGCACCGTACATTAATGCCCTGTCGCTCCTGCTGTCCCAGTAGTCAAGGGAAGCTCTCAGTCCGTCCTCTCCTTTATCGAGCATATGATTATTGGCAATGCTGAAAACATTTACTCCTATATCCATCATATAGTCACCAAGGGCAACAGGCGAATTAAAGTATGGATAATCTGACGGCTCATATTCATCATTGCATATAAGGGTTTCCTGATTGATTATATTAAGGTCACCGCAGAATAAATCCTGTACATACTGATAAGCATATTCAAAGTCATATCCCTGATAATTAGCCCTTGCAGAAGCCTGATTGTATATTGAGGAATGAATAAGGTTATCTCCTGCCGCAACAATTCTTACAACCGGATTTTCCTGCTGTTCTCCGGTAATTATATAAATATCGTCATCGTCCTGCGGAAGCTGTGTATTTTCAGCAGTCATACTTACATCAGATTCCTCACCGGAAACAACAGCATTTTCTCCTGCCGCTGCCTGAATTGCCTCTGAATTATCCTCTACAGTTTCACATGATGTAAAAAAACATAAAACTGCAAGAAAAGGAATAACCGAAAGAAAAGATTTTAATTTCATTTTTTTATCTCCCTGAAAAAAATTTTTTTATTCTGCTGTTTTTGTATTCTTATTTCTGAATATTACAAGCTTGCTCAGTGCATAGTTGATAATAAGTATAACTACATTTGCAAGTACCTTGAATATCATTTCATTGGTTATGTCATCTACACCAAACAGCGAACAGAAAAATTCGCTGAATATGTCAGCACAAAGCAGCATTATTACCAATTCTACACCCAATGAAGCCAGCCTTGCAGAATAAAATGAAATCATCTGTGCCATAAAGTCTTTCATTGTATCCGTTTGGCTTTTAAAAACATATTTTTTATTTGTTATAAATGCGAATGTAACGGAAAGTATCCATGAAACAGTCGTTGCCACAGGAGTGGAAGCCTTAAACAATGTTATCATGGCAAGATGTGAACCCCAGCTTACAATGGTTGTAAATCCACCGAAAATGATATAAAGAATTATATTTTCATACTTCCTGTAAAGAGATTTTACTTTTTCAGTCATAAAAATCCTCCATTAAATATTTATATAATCATTATAGCACAATCCCGCATTTTTTGAAATATTTTTTATAAAAATTATTTTATTACAATAAATGACATATGATGATTATATCATATCTTTCAAATAAAAACAATATACCACATAATAATCATTCAAAAATTTTTAAACAATGAAAAACAACTTGACTTTTTTATATTTAAATGATATAATTTAAAGTAATGAGTAAGCAGCTCATTCCATAAAATTAATTAATAAATCGTGCGAGAAAAACCGTTCATATGCCCAAATGAACGGTTTTTTCTTTGAAACTCAATATTTGCCTCTCATGGCTCAAAATTTGATGAGAACAGAAAATTCCGCAAACAGCAATCTGAAAATTTAAAGCCTGTATTGATTATCTTTATTAAATATGATATAATATCTTTTCAGTATACTTGAATATATTTTTTAAGGAGGATATTCTTTATGAGTGAAAACTGTACACATGACTGTAATTCATGCAGTCAGAACTGCTCAGATTTTCTTGTCAAGCCCCATAAATCAAGCAGTATAAAAAAAGTAATAGGAGTTGTAAGCGGCAAGGGCGGTGTCGGAAAGTCAATAGTATCATCAATGCTCGCTGTAAGCATGAACCGCAAAGGATTTAAAACTGCTGTTCTTGATGCTGATATAACAGGCCCCTCCATTCCGAAATCATTCGGGATAAATCAGAGAGCAGTCGGCAATAATGATGGAATTGAACCTGTATCAACCAAGAGTGGAATCGATATAATGTCCGTCAATCTTCTGCTTGAAAATGATACTGACCCTGTTGTATGGAGAGGCCCTGTAATTGCAGGCATGGTGAAACAGTTCTGGTCTGATGTAATATGGAAAGATATCGATTATATGTTTATAGATATGCCACCCGGAACAGGAGATGTTCCGCTTACAGTTTTCCAGTCCGTACCCGTTGATGCCATAATTATTGTAACATCTCCTCAGGAACTTGTTTCAATGATAGTTGAAAAGGCTGTTAAAATGGCTGGAATGATGAATATAAAAATTGCAGGAATAATTGAAAATATGAGCTATGTACAATGCCCCGACTGCGAAAAGCATATAAATATTTTCGGTGAAAGTCATGTAAAGGATATTGCTCTCCAATATGATATTCCTGTACTTGCACAGATTCCTTTAAATCCACAGCTTGCTTCACTTGTTGACAGCGGAAAAATAGAAGATTTCAACGGTGACTGGCTTGAATGCGCCTCTGATATTATATCATCGTTATAAAAGAAAAAAGCCTCTGATAACTTAATATCAGAGGCAAAATTATTTCTAATTCTAAAATCCTACTACAGTCTGAAGCACCATTAATGCATCATGAGAAGTAATCTCATCGTCACCGTCCATATCTGCATATTTTATCTGTTCATCGGAAAATTCAGCTGTACCTGTTACATAATTAAGTATAAACAAGGCATCTTCTGAATTAACAATCCCATTACTGTCAGCATCACCATAAATTAAAGCAGGTTCTTCATATGAAAGATTATAAAAATTCATAACACAATTCTGAACAAGCTGAATTTTTTCTTTATCAAAATTATACATTGTATTAATACTTGAAATTTCATCTTCACTGTAATTGAGAAACAATTTATTTGTCGCATCAATAAACTTCCATTCTCCATCAAGAAAAACACTATTCCAGCCATGATTTCCGGATATACTGTAATTCATAATACATGGAATATCAAGCACATAACAAACGTCCTGAATAACCATTGAATATCCCTGACAAACTGCAAGCTTATCAATCAAAGCTCCATATGAAGTATGAGCTCTGAGATTTTCTGAACCATATGTGACACTTCCTACAAGATAATTATAAACATATTTTAACTTCAATTCGTTATTATCAGAATATGCATCAGCCTCCTGAGCAAGTTCATTTATAAGCCCTGCAAGCTGGATTATTTCTTCTTCGCTCTGAGCATATCCTGTAAACAGTTCACCATTTATATATGTAGGAATAACATTGGCATGTTCTGCTCCATTTGTACAGATTTCAATTATAGCCCTATAACCATCTATACTTGAACCATAGTATGTTTTTACTGTTGCACCAAAGGCGGTATCAGGATAAAGAGCAAAAAGAGGATAATATATATTTTCCTTATAATATTCAGCAAAATCATCATATGAACTGAAATTTGATGAATCATAGTTAAAACACAGATTTATTGAAAAAGCATCATCAATTAAATTACCCTTTCGGGCATCAACTACTGACATACAGCTATTCAGAATATCTTCCGTAGTTGCATTTTTTTTCGGATAATTATATAAATTTCCAAACTGACTGTTTGTTGAAACATTCCATTCAGAAAATATTTCATCTGACAACTCATTTGCATTTGCTGTTATAGAAATACCTGAAAAAATACATACAGTTGTCATTATAGCAGACATAAAAATACTGATAATAGATTTTTTTAAATCTTTCAAAATAATTAAACCTCCTTGATATAAATATATCAAAAAAACTGTTTTTCAAGTTATGAAAAACAGTTTTGAGTTGGGGTGCAGGGATTCGAACCCCGGGTGGTGGAGTCAGAGTCCACTGCCTTACCGCTTGGCGACACCCCAGTATATAAAAAATATTCATCTGATGGACCATCAGGGACTCGAACCCCGGACCCACCGGTTATGAGCCGGTTGCTCTGACCAACTGAGCTAATGGTCCATATAACTCCCCAAGTTGGACTCGAACCAACGACCCTGCGGTTAACAGCCGCATGCTCTAC
>CAYRPZ010000005.1:0-47973 GCA_964426275.1 uncultured Ruminococcus sp.
TTAAAAGGTCAATAAACTTTTTATATAAAAAATATATACAAGTATACTTTTATTTAGTCAATGTATTTATAACACAACAAAGCCGTAATATTTACAATATTACGGCTTTGCTGCTATTAAGAAATTATTTTTCTGTACAGAATTTTACTTGTTTACCCTCAAGTATAAGATTAGTAGTTCTTACGGCACACATCTTTCCGCACATTGAACAGCTGTGTCTGTCAGCGGGGGGGGTGCTTTCAAAATATCTTCTTGCTTTTTCAGGGTCTATTGCATATTTAAACATTTCGTCCCAGTCAAGTTTTTTTCTTGCAGCACTCATCTTGTTGTCAATATCTCTTGCATATGGGATACCCTTGGCAATGTCAGCGGCATGGGCAGCAATTTTGGAAGCAATAATTCCTTCCTTTACATCATCAACATCAGGCAATCTTAAATGTTCGGCAGGTGTTACATAACAGAGAAAATCTGCTCCGCTTGATGCGGCAATTGCTCCGCCTATAGCTGAGGTTATATGGTCATATCCGGGGGCAATGTCAGTTACAAGAGGGCCTAAAACATAGAAAGGTGCATTATGACAGATACGTTTCTGAATAGCCATATTTGCAGCAATTTCATTTATAGCCATATGCCCCGGACCTTCAACCATAACCTGAACATTCTTTTTCCATGCACGTTCAGTGAGTATGCCGAGTTCAATAAGTTCACTGAGCTGACCTGCATCGGAGCTGTCCTTTGTACAGCCGGGTCTTAAAGCATCGCCGAGGCTTATTGTTACATCATATTTATAGAGGATATCAAGAACATCGTCGAAATATTCATAGAATGGATTTTCATTTCCTGTCATCTCCATCCATGCGAAAAGGAGAGAACCTCCCCTTGAAACGATATTCATAAGACGTTTTGATTGTTTGAAAGCACTGACAGCACGTCTGTTAATGCCTGCATGAATTGTCATAAAATCAACGCCTTCTTTTGCATGGGCTTCAACAACTCTGAGAAAATCCTGAGCAGTTATTTCAAGTAAATCCTTTTCAAGATAGCCTATGGCATCATACATAGGGACAGTACCAATCATGGCAGGGGATTTTTCAACAAGTTCCTTTCTGAAAGTGCTTGTCTTTCCGTAATTGCTTAAATCCATGATTGCTTCGCAGCCGAAATCAATGGCCATCTGAACTTTTTTCATTTCAGATGAGTAGTCAATGCAGTCGCCTGAAATTCCGAGATTTACATTTATTTTTGTACGCAGACCTTCACCAATACCTTCTGCACTTAAAGATTTATGGTTAATATTAGCGGGAATACATACAGAACCTTTTGCAACACGTTCCCTTATAATTTCAGCATCAATATGCTCTTTTTCAGCAACGGTTTTCATTTGTTCAGTAATAATGCCGTTTTTTGCGGCTTCCATCTGAGTGCTGTAATTCATAAAAAAAATTTCCTTTCCTGTCTTAAAGACAAAAGCATTTTATATAAATCATCAAAATGTCCGTTGTTTATAGCGGACATTAAAATATAATCTTTGTCAAATATATTCTATCATTTTTAATTATGTATGTCAACAGATTTGAATTAAATTATACTTAAATAGTATAAAATAAGCAGTCAACTGAAAGATGTATATAATTATTTTCATAGAAAAAGCAACGAATAAGCTTGTAAAGTGTTGTATTCCGAAAAGCTTTATAAAAAAACGTTTCCGAAAATAAATTTTTCAGAAACGTTTTTATTTGTATTTTGACTCTATAAAGAATAATTATTTCTTTTTTTTGTTTTTGACAAGAGCCTGAATTTCTCTTTCAAATTTTTCACTCTTATTGTAGTTGATTGGTGAATTTGTGTCAGTGGCAGTGTCATTTTTAAATACAAGCTTTAACATAATAGGAGTAATGACAGTTGTTATAACAACCATGATTACTATAGGTCCGAAATATGTTGAACTCATAAGGCCTACAGCAGCTCCCTTATTTGCAACGATAAGGGCAACTTCACCTCTTGAAATCATACCTGTACCAATCTGTACAGCTTCCTTGTTTGAGAATTTACAAATCTTTGCTCCGATACCGCAGCCGATTACTTTTGTAATAACTGCAACTATGCAGAGAAGAACTGTAAAGAGTATAAGTTCACCTGTCATTTCAGGAATTGAAACTTTAAGTCCTATACTTGCAAAGAATACCGGTGCAAGGAGCATATATGAAAGAGTGTCAAATCTGTGAGTAATATATTCACTTCGTGGTGTGCTTGAAATTGCAAGACCTGCAACGAATGCGCCTGTAATATCAGCAACTCCGAAAAATTCTTCTGCAACATATGCAAGTATAAGGCAGAATACAAATGAAATGATAACATGACGTCTTAAATCCTTTTCAGCTGCACCGCTCCATTTTGTAAATAATTTGTTGAATATAATTCCTACGATTACTGCAAGCACAAAGAAAGCTACTATCTTAAGAAGAACAGATGCGATATTTACATCAGGGTCAGCAGAACTTGTAACTATTGTAAGAGCAACAATTCCAAGAACATCATCTATAATTGCCGCACCAAGAATTGCATTTCCTGCAGGTGTTGTAAGTTTGCCAAGTTCCTTGAGTGTTTCAACGGTAATGCTGACAGATGTTGCTGTCATAATAACACCAATGAATATGTTCTGAAGAAGTACACTTGATGTAAGAGAATCATCGCCCTTATTGAATATGGCTGCAATTCCAAGACCTCCAAGCAACGGCACTAAAACACCCAAAAGTGCTATAAGGAATGATGCTTTTCCTGTCTTTTTAAGTTCGTTGATGTCAGTTTCAAGACCTGCGGCAAACATAAGTACGATTACACCAAGTTCTGAAAGTGATGTCAAAAGGTCTGTCGGTTCAATAATACCAAGCATTGCAGGACCAAGAAGAAGACCTGCAAGCAATGCACCAACAACCTGAGGGAGCTTTATTACTTTTGTAAGAAGCCCCAGAAGTTTAGTACTCAGAAGTATGAGTGCTATGTCCAAAAGAAAACGGTATTCTGACATAAAAATCCTCTTTTCATGTAAAGTATTTAAAAACGACTATTGTTTATAAATCGTCTTTATTATATCCTTACATATTATAATGCTGTTTTTGATAAATGTCAATAAATTTTTTTTAATGTAAAAAAAAACAGCGATTTGACAGAATATTTCAAAGAATATAAGTTTTTTGTGTAAAAAATTTAATTTAAATAAAAGAAATGTCAGCATCAGAAATAAAAAAATTACTTTTTTTCATATGGGTTTACATGAACCATACAATGTTTTACATTTTCAAAATTCTTTTCAACTTCATCATGTACAAGTTCAGCAATATCATGTGCTTCATAGAGTGTAAGATTGCCGTTAACGGCAATTATAATGTCAACATATATTTTGGCTCCGAACATTCTTGTTTTTATATCTTCAAGAGCCATAACTCCATTCTGTGCCAATATTATATCCGAAATATTCTTTTCAATTTCATCTCCGCATGATTTGTCAACAAGTTTATTTACCGAATCAACTGCAATATCGACAGCAGCCTTTAAAATAAATATGCATATTATTATTGCAGCTATGCTGTCGAATATCGGATATCCGAGCATTGCTCCTCCGATGCCTGCAAAGCTTCCGACTGATGAGAGAGCATCACTTCTGTGATGCCATGCATCAGCCATAAGAGCATCTGAATTTATCTGTTTTGCAGTTATCTTTGTAAACTGATACATTAGTTCCTTGACTATAATTGAAATAACTGCTGTTATAAGTGCGGCAGCTGATGGAATCTTCATTTCATTGTATGCTCCGCTGTATATTGTCATAATTCCGTTATATCCTATTCCTGCTCCTGTTGCACCAAGTGCGGCAGCAAGTATTACCGCCGCAATGCATTCCATTCTTTCATGTCCGTAAGGGTGTTCTCTGTCAGCACCTTTTCCGGATATGACTACTCCTATTATCACTATGAATGTGCTGAATACATCTGAAGCAGAATGAACTGCATCTGATATAAGAGCAGTTGAATTTCCTGAAAATCCAACTATAAATTTTCCAAGTGACAATGCCATATTTACAATTATTGAGATTACAGATACCTTTACAGCTTTTGAAGTGTTCATAAAATTTCCTTTCTGAAAAAAATATTTTTATATAAAAAACATCTGCGGAACATAGATTTATTGTCCCGCAGATGTTTGCTGACTTATCTGCTGTCGTTGCTGACCCGACCGTTTCCGGTCTGAATTTTTATATATATTAACATATTTGTATGATTAAGTCAATACTAAATAAAAATTTTTATTTCAGGATTTTTTACGCATATTAATGCTGAAGTTACCAACAATTATGATATAAATCTGTTTATATGATTACAGTATCAAATAAAGTCTTGATTTATCATTAAAAAAATGATATAATCATATTATCAATGTATATTTGTTGCTCTATTTTCATATAAGGAGTTTTTGAAATTGATTAAAAGTATGACAGGATATGGCAGAGAACAGGATACAGTAAACAATCGTAATATACTTGTTGAAATCCGTTCTGTAAACCACAGATATTATGAATTTTCTTCACGGATTCCGCGTACATACGGATATCTCGATGAAAAACTCAAGAATTTTCTTAGTACCAGCATATCAAGGGGAAAGGTTGAAGTATCTGTTACAATATCAGATGATGATGGCAGTGATGTTGTCATTGAAGTAAACAGCAGTATTGCATCAGGATATGTAAATGCCCTGAGAAAAGCCAATGAAAATCTTAATCTCCGTGATGACCTATCTCTTTCACAGATAAGCCGTTTTCCCGATGTTTTCAATGTTCAGAAAACAGTTGATAATGAAGATGAAATATGGCAGAGTGTAAAGACTGTTGCTGAAAAGGCTCTTGAAAAGTTTATTTCCATGCGTGAAAAGGAAGGACTTAGAATGAAGGAGGATATTCTCAGCAAACTTGATACGCTTGAGAATATGGTAGGATTTATCGAAAAAGCTGCTCCTGAAATGACAGAGAATTACCATAAAAGACTTTATGCAAAGCTTCTTGATATTCTTGGTGACAAGGGATTTGATGAACAGCGTATAATCACGGAAGCAGCTGTATATTCAGAAAAAGTTGCCGTTGACGAGGAAATAGTAAGACTTCACAGCCATATAAGCCAGTTCAGAGAATTGCTTGAGTCCGATGGCCAGATTGGCAGAAAACTTGACTTTCTTATTCAGGAAATGAACAGAGAGGTGAATACAACCGGTTCAAAGGCTCAGGATTTGGAGATAACAAGAACTGTTGTAAATATGAAATCTGAAATCGAAAAAATCCGTGAGCAAATTCAAAATATAGAATAGGTGGCATTTTATGAAATTTATAAACATCGGATTCGGAAATATGGTTTCCGCTTCACGTATCATTGCAGCTGTAAGCCCTGAATCGGCTCCGATAAAAAGAGTTATTCAGGAAGCAAAGGAAAAAGGTCTTCTTATTGATGCTACTTATGGAAGACGTACCCGTGCAGTTATTGTAATGGACAGCGGTCATACAATTCTTTCAGCCGTACAGCCCGAAACAGTGGCATCAAGAACAGATACTAAAAATGAGGTTACGGATTATGAATAAAAAAGGTATTCTTATAGTTGTTTCCGCTCCGTCAGGTTGCGGAAAAGGTACAATTCTTGCTGAAATCCTTAAAGATGACAGCTTTTACTATTCAGTTTCAGCCACAACAAGAAGTCCGAGAAGGGGAGAAACTGATGGTATTCAGTACCGCTTTATCACCAAAGAGGAATTTGAAAAAAATATAAGCGATGGAAAAATGCTTGAATATGCTCAGTATTGCGGAAATTACTATGGTACTGTACGCAGTGACATTGAAACAAAACTTGCTGAAGGTAAGAATGTAATCCTTGAAATTGAAGTCAAGGGTGCTATGCAGATAAAGAATATATGCCCTGAAGCTATATTTGTATTTATTGTTCCTCCGTCAGTAAAAGAACTCAGAAGGAGACTTCATAAAAGAGGTACTGAAACTGATGAAGTGATTGAAAAGCGTATCGCAGAAGCTTCCGGTGAAATAAAATATGCTCATGACTATGATTATATAATTGTAAACGGAGAACTCAGCGATGCAATCGATGATTTCAGAATGATTATAAGAGCTGAACAGCTTAAAACTGTACGCTCTGAAAATATTATAAATGAGGTGCTTGAAAATGCTTAGACCTGCAATTACTCAGATTATCACAAAAAATGAAAGCTGTTATTCACTTGTAATCGCTGTTGCAAAAAGAGCAAGAGCAATAGCAGATGAACTTTATGAGAATAACAAGACTCTTGAGGAAAAACCTGTAAAAACAGCTGTTAATGAATTTGCAAGCGGAAAATATAAACTTGTTGAATATCATGATGACAGTGAATAAGTACTGATTTTCTGCGGAGGTGTGAACAGTTTGGAGAAAAATGAAAAATATGTGGAAGTTGCTGTGGCAGGTACTTTGTATTCATTCGATATGCTTTTTACATATTCTGTTCCTCCCGAATTTGCAGATGATGCTGAAATAGGAAAACGTGTTATAATTCCATTCGGCAATGGAAATAAAAAATATCAGGGAATTATTTTAAATATATGCTCATCTTGCAGTTGTATAAAACCTGCAAAGCCGGTTTTGAGCATCATTGACAGAGAACCTGTTCTGAACAGTGAAATGATGGAACTTGTATACTGGCTCAGAGAACATACATTCTGTACTTATTTTGATGCTGTACGCACGGTTCTGCCTGCCGGAATGAATATAAGGATAAAGGAAACATATCAGCTTTCAGATGAAATGCCTGATACAGAGCTTTCAAAAGAAGAAGAAAATATAGTTTCATTCCTTAAAAATGCAAAAAGCAGGCGTGAATTTGATGCAATAGTTGAAAATGCTCAGGACGAAAATAAGAAAAATATAATAAAATCCCTTATAGATAAAGGTGTTATTATAAATTCAGGTGAGGCAAAGCAGTTTGTCAACGATGCATATGTGAAAATGGTAAGACTTTCTTATGAATTTATTGCTGACAGTGGCAATTTCAAGCTTTCAGCCAAACAGAAACAAGTAGTTTCACTGCTTGAGGAAAATGGTTCGGCATCTGTAAAGGAAATCTGTTATATATGCAATGTTACTCCTGCCGTTATAAGAAATCTTATCAAATCAGGTGCGGTTCAGGAATTTCAGTATGAATCTTTTAAAATTCAGGAAAAAATTCATACCCAAAATCTTGATGATGTTCAAATGACTCAATTACAGTCCGATGCTTACAGTCAGATTGCTGAATGTATGAACAGC
This sequence comes from uncultured Ruminococcus sp., assembly GCA_964426275.1. GTDB lineage: Bacteria > Bacillota > Clostridia > Oscillospirales > Ruminococcaceae > UBA5884. Next base: position 7,333 of record CAYRPZ010000005.1, read on the forward strand.
AACAGTTTTCAGTGCTTTCTTCTTCACGGAGTTACCGGAAGCGGAAAAACTGTTGTCTTTGAAAAACTGATACAGCAGTCTGTCAGAAACGGCAGGCAGGCACTCATGCTTGTTCCTGAAATTGCACTCACTCCCCAGACCGTTGAATCATTCCGCAGGTATTTCGGAGAGAAAATTGCAGTAATTCACAGCGGTTTATCATTATCACAGCGTCTTGAGGAGTATAAAAGAATTAAAAATCATATGGCGGATATTGTAATCGGTACAAGAAGTGCTGTATTTGCTCCGCTTGACAATATAGGCATAATAATAATGGACGAAGAAGGAGAATCTTCCTATAAATCCGACAGGTCACCAAGATATCATACTTCAGAGGTTGCAAGAGTAAGAGGCAGAACTCATAATTCAGTCGTTGTCTTTGCATCTGCAACACCTTCAGTACAAAGCTATTATTATGCGGAAAAAGGATTTTATAAATTAATTGAACTTAATCAGCGTTATAACAGTGATAATCTTCCGGAAGTTATAACGGTCAATATGATAAAAGAACGTGAAAATGGAAATTTTTCAGAATTAAGCAGTGTCCTTGCAGATGAAATAAATAAAAATCTTCAGAATCATGAACAGACAATATTATTGCTTAACCGCAGAGGCTATAATACAGTTGTGAATTGCTTTGACTGCAAAAAAACTGTTGAATGTCCGAATTGCAGTATCCCGCTTACTTATCATAAGGCTAACCGCTCTATGAGATGCCATTACTGCGGATACAGTATCCCTGAAGTAAAATCCTGCCCAAATTGCGGAAGTACAAGAATTGTTCAGCTTGGCTTAGGTACTCAGAAACTTGAGGAGAATATCGGACAAATATTTCCCGATGCCAGAATTCTCCGTATGGACGCTGATACAAATGTTTCCCGTCTGGCATATGAAAGTAATTTTCATGATTTCAAAGAAGAAAAATATGATATAATGATAGGCACACAGCTTGTCGGAAAGGGACTCGATTTTCCCAATGTCACACTTGTAGGAGTAATTTCAGTTGATAAAACTCTTTATAACGGAGATTTCAACAGATATGAAAAAACATTCTCTCTGATAACTCAGGTTGTCGGCAGAGGCGGACGAGGAGAAAAAAGCGGACGTGCAGTGCTTCAGACTTCAATGCCTGACAATTATGTCATACAGCTTGCTGCAATGCAGGATTACAAGGGTTTTTACAATGAAGAAATTGAAATAAGAAAGGCTCTTGTCCTTCCGCCTGTATGTGATATATGCGTTTTAGGATTTTCTTCAGTTTTTGAAGATAAGGCTGAAACTGCATCATCAGCTATGATGGAAATTATGTCGGAAAAAGTAAGGCGTGAAAATATAAAATTTCCATTGAGAACTTTTGGACCTGTTAAATGTACATATGGCAGAATAAACGGAAAATATCGCTACAGGATTATTCTTAAATGCAGAAATAACGAACAGTTCCGTGAATTTATAAGCAGTGTGCTTGTAACAGCAGGTAAAGACCACAGATTTTCAAATGTTGCTGTATTTGCTGATATAAACGGTGAAACAGGCATATAATAATTATGGAGGAATTTAAATAAAATGGCTTACAGAAGAATAGTTACTAAGGAAGACCCCATTCTTTCAAAGGTTTGCAGACCTGTTGAAAAATTTGATGATAAACTTGCACAGCTTCTTGATGATATGAAGGAAACTCTTTACAAGGCTCAGGGATATGGTCTTGCAGCTCCTCAGATTGGTATTCTCCGCAGAATTGCTGTAATAGATGTCGGTGAGGGATATATTGAACTTATTAACCCTGTAATCAGCAAGACTAAGGGAAAGCAGAGAGGTGTTGAAGGCTGTCTTTCATGTCCTGATGAATACGGCTATGTTACAAGACCTATGAGCTGCCATCTCAAAGCACAGAACAGATACGGTGAATTTTATGAAATGGATTTGAAAGGTCTTTTCTGCCGTTGTGCATGCCATGAAACAGAGCATCTTGACGGTAAACTGTTTTTACGGCTTGTTGAGGAATTTCTTGAACCGGAGGAATAAATTTTGAATATAGTTTTTATGGGAACTCCTGATTTCGCAGTTCCATGCCTTAAAGCACTTGTGCAGAGTAATGAAAATGTCATTGCTGTATATACACAGCCTGACAAACCCAAGGGCAGAGGCTATAAAATGATACCTACACCCGTTAAAAAAGTTGCTCTTGAATATGATATCCCTGTTTATCAGCCTGTTTCATTCAGAAAAGGTGATGATGCACATCAGGCTGTTGATAATCTGAAAGCACTTAATCCCGATTTGATTATAGCAGTTGCATATGGTCAGATACTCCCTGAATCAGTGCTTGAAATTCCGAAGTATAAATGCATAAATATTCATGCATCACTTCTTCCAAAATACAGAGGTGCAGGTCCTATACAGTGGTGTATTCTCAATGGCGAAACCGTTACAGGAGTTACTTCAATGTATATGGAAAAGGGACTGGATACAGGCGATATGCTTATCAAGGCAGAACTTGAAATCGGAAGGAATGAAACAGCTTCACAGCTCCATGACAGACTTGCACAGCTTGGTGCTGATATTCTGATTGAAACAATTGAAAAATTGAAAAACGGTACTCTTGAACCTGTAAGTCAGAATGATGAGGAATCAACATATGCACCTATGATTTCCAAGGATATGTGCAGAATAGATTTCAGCGATACTGCACAGAATATTCATAATAAAATCAGAGGTATAACAGGCTTTGCGATGCTTGGCGGAAAACGTCTTAAAATCTTCCGTTCGGAAATAGTTAAGAATTATAAAAGCGATGCTGTATGCGGAACTGTTATTGATGACAAAAAATTTACAGTCGTATGCGGTGACGGTATATGTATAAATTTGCTTGAAGTTCAGGCAGAGGGCGGAAAACGTCTTAATGTTACAGATTACCTGCGTGGGAACAGAATTTCAGCAGGAATATGCTTTGATAAGGAGAGTTAAACTTTTGCTGTATTTTGATACAACGTATATATTGCTGATACCGGCAATTATATTTTCAATTTATGCACAGATAAAAGTAAATTCGACATTTAATAAATATCAGAAAATAAATAATTCAAGAGGAATTACAGGTGCTGAAGCTGCTGATAGAATTCTTCGTGAAAATGGAATATTCAATGTAAGAACAGAGCATATCAGAGGTCATCTGACTGATAATTATAATCCGTCTGACAATGTCATAAGACTTTCAGACAGCGTATATAACAAATCATCAGCGGCAGCAGTAGGTGTTGCCTGTCATGAGGCAGGTCATGCAATTCAGTATGCGCAGGGGTATATTCCCATAAAAATCAGAAGTGCGATAATACCTGTAACACAGATTGGTTCATCACTTTCAATGCCTCTTGTACTCCTCGGACTTATATTTGCATTACAGCCCCTTATAACAGCAGGCATTTTTCTTTTTACAGCAGTTGTATTCTTTCAGGCAGTTACTCTCCCTGTTGAATTTAATGCAAGCCGAAGGGCAGTAAATGCAATTAAAGACAGCGGCATTTTAAATGACGATGAAGTAAAAGCTGTCAGAAAAGTTCTTACAGCAGCGGCACTGACATATGTTGCGGCATTGTTTTCATCTCTTATGTCACTTTTAAGGCTCATAGTACTTTCAAACAGAAACAAAAGATAAAAAGGAATTACAGATAATGGCTAATGCAAGATTGCTGGCAGTTCAGCTGCTGGATAAGACTTTTTTAAAGAATGGATTTTCAAATATAGTTCTTGATACTGCACTGAACAGTTCACAGCTTTCAGTGCAGGATAAAAAATTCTGTACAGCTCTTTATTACGGAGTTATTGAAAGAAAAATAACTCTTGACTATATAATCTCAGAATACTGTAAACAGCCGAAAAAAATTGATGCGACTGTATTCAATATTTTAAGACTTGGAGTATATCAGCTTTTATATATGGATAATGTTCCCGACAATGCGGCAGTTGATGAGTCGGTAAAGCTTGCCGTAAAAACAGGACATTCAAAATTAAAAGGTCTTGTAAATGCAGTTCTTAGAAATTTTATCAGAGATGATAAAAAATATGTGTTCCCGAAAAATAATTTTGAAATGCTGTCTGTAAAATATTCCGCACCTGTATGGCTTGTCAGAAAAATAACAAAGGAATACGGAGAAAATTACGCAAAGGCAGTCCTTGAATCTTCTGTAAAGAAACCGCCTGTAACTGTAAGGCTTAATGCTGTTCATGCAGATGAAAATGCTCTTTTTGAAAACAGCGGAGGGTTTGAATTTATAAGGGACAACTGTATCAAAAACTGCTATGAACTAAAGGGCGGAGGAGATATTTCTTTAATACCTGCATTTAAAAAAGGTATGTTTCATGTTCAGGATTCTGCATCACAGTTTTGCTGTATGGCTCTTAATCCGCAGAAAAACGATATTGTCATAGATATATGTTCTGCTCCCGGAGGAAAGGCTTTTACAATTGCTGAAATTATGGAGAATACAGGAACTGTATATGCTTTTGATTTGTATGAAAAGCGTGTGGGACTTATAAAACAGGGGGCAAAGCGTCTTGGTCTTTCAAATATAAATGCACAGGTCGGTGATGCTTCTGTTTTCAATGAAAACATTCCTGAGGCTGATAAAATATTATGTGATGTTCCTTGTTCAGGATTGGGAGTAATCAGACGAAAGCCGGAGATTAAATATAAAAATCCTGATGAATTTAAGGAACTTTCTGAAATACAGTATAAGATACTTGAAAATGCTTCACAGTATCTTAAAATCGGAGGAGAACTCGTTTATTCAACATGTACTCTGAATAAAAAGGAAAATGAGGAAGTTATAGAAAAATTCCTTAAAAATCATTCGGAATTTACAGGAGTTAATTTCCTTGAAAATTTCGGAGAACCTTTTAATGATTTTAAGGTTGTGCTTTCGCCTGAATATTTTAATTGTGACGGATTTTTTATATCAAAAATAAAAAGAAGGGGATAAAAGAATGAAAAAAACAGATATTTTATCTCTTAATCTCAATGAACTTGAGGAACGGATTTTAATGCTCGGAGAAAAGAAATTCAGAGCAAAACAAATCTATGAATGGCTTCATATAAAAAAAGTGTCGGATTTCAGTGAAATGCGTAATCTTTCAAAGGAATTACATACAAAATTAAGTGATAATTTTTATATAAATTATCCAATTATTGTAAAAAGACTTGAATCCTGTATAGATAATACTGTAAAATATCTTTACAGGCTTTATGACGGCAATTATGTTGAAACTGTTGTCATGGAATATCATCACGGCAACAGTATATGTGTTTCTACCCAGTCCGGCTGTAAAATGGGCTGTAAATTCTGTGCTTCAGCTATTGCAGGATTTGTAAGAAATCTTGAACCGTCAGAAATTCTTGCTCAGATTTATGCTTCAGAGCGTAACAGCGGAAGAAAAATTTCAAGTGTCGTGCTAATGGGGATAGGTGAACCGCTTGACAATTTTGACAATGTTATGAAATTCCTTGATATACTCTCCGATAAAAACGGAAATAATATGAGTCTGCGTCATGTAACCCTTTCAACCTGCGGACTTGTTCCGATGATAAATGAACTCGCACAGCGTAAAACCGGCATTACCCTTGCAGTATCCCTTCATGCAAGCAATAATGAAAAGCGAAGTGAAATAATGCCGGTAAACAGAGTATATCCTGTTGAGGAACTTATAAGAGCCTGCAGAAATTATATAAACAGGACAGGAAGACGTGTGACATTTGAATATGCTGTCATAAAGGATATAAATTCTTCGGAAGATGATGCAATAAGTCTTGCAAAGCTTCTTCATGGAATGAACTGTCATGTTAATATAATTCCTGTAAATCCTGTTAAGGAACGCAGTTTCAGGTCTACTGCCGAAACTGTAAGAAAATTTCAGAAATATCTTGAGAAATATGGGATAAATGCTACAGTAAGGCGTACTCTCGGTTCTGATATAAACGCTTCATGTGGTCAGCTGAGAAGAAATGCCCTTGAATATAAAAATGCTGATTAATCAGTATGTTTATATAGATATAAATATTGAAAAATAAACTGGCTTGGAGGTGGACAATATTTGAAGTTTACAAGTGCATCGGATATAGGACTGGTAAGGTCAGAAAATCAGGATAATGTTTATGTTTCTGAAATGAATGGCAGCGTATTTGCTGTTCTTTGTGACGGTATGGGCGGAGAACGTTCAGGACGTGAGGCAAGTGAAATTGCAGTCAGAACTATGGTCAGCACTTTCAGTGAATTATATGATAATGATAATGAAAAAGATATAAAAAATATGCTCCTGCTGTCATTGTTTGCTGCAAATTCCGCAATATATGAGGAAGCAAGTGACAACCCCGAAAAAATGGGTATGGGTACAACCTGTGTTGCTGCTTTTGTAACAGATGAAATTATTCATATTGTAAATGTGGGCGACAGCAGAGCCTATATTTATAACAGCAGTGAAATGAAAAAAGTAACAAATGACCATACAGTTGTGAATAAACTTGTTTCACAAGGAAAGATTACTCCTGAGGAGGCAAAATCTCACCCTCACAGAAATATGCTTTTAAAGGCAGTAGGTGTTGAACCTTATGTTATTCCTGATTATTTCAGAATTCAAATTCCTGAAAATTTCAGACTGCTGCTGTGTTCAGATGGTCTTTCAGGTTTCTGTTCATCTGAAGAAATAGAAAATGTACTGAAAAACAATTCATTTGAAAACCTGTCAGATGAATTTATAAGGCTGGCAATCAGTAAGGGCGGACGGGATAATATAACCGTTGCGGTTATTGCTGAATAATTTACATGGAGTTGATAAAAATGGATAATAATATCGGCAGAAAGCTTGACGGCCGCTATGAAATAACTGAGCTTATCGGCGAAGGCGGAATGGCTAATGTCTATAAGGCAACTGATAATGTGGAAAACAAGGTTGTTGCTGTTAAAATACTTAAAAAGGAATTTGCTGAAAATGAAGAATTCCTCAGAAGATTCCGTAATGAATCAAAGGCTATCGCAGTCCTTTCTCACCCTAATATAGTCAAGGTATTCGATGTTGGTTTCTCTGATAAAATACAATTCATAGTTATGGAATATATTGATGGCATAACTCTTAAGGAATATATGGAGCAGAAGGGTGCTCTTACATGGAAAGATTCCGTTCATTTTATAATACAGGTTTTAAGAGCCCTTCAGCATGCACATAATAAGGGAATTGTACATCGTGACATAAAGCCTCAGAATATAATGAAGTTTGATGACGGAACTATAAAAGTGATGGATTTCGGAATTGCAAAATTTGCAAGAGAAGACGGAAAAACTGCTACAGACCAGGCTATAGGTTCAGTGCATTATATAAGTCCTGAACAGGCAGGAGGCGGTGTTACCAATGAAAAAAGTGATATATATTCTGTAGGAGTTATGTTCTATGAAATGCTTACCGGTCAGAAACCGTTCGATACTGATAATCCTGTGTCAGTTGCTGTGATGCATATGCAGAGCAAGGCTGTTCCGCCAAGAGAAGTAAATCCTGATATTCCGCGTGAACTTGAGAGAATTATAATGAAAGCAATGGAGAAAGACCCTGAAAAACGTTATCAGTCTGCTCTTGATATGATTAAGGATATTGAGAACTTTAAGCAAAATCCTGAAACTGTATCAGCAAAAACATCGTCGGTAAGAATAAAAGCCTTAAAAAATTCTTCAGCTGAAAGTACAAGATATTTTTCACCGGCTGAACCGATTGAAACAGTTGATTCCGATGAGGAATATGATGATGATTATGAAGGCGAAAATTATAATGAAGAAGAATACTATGATGACCCTTATGATGAGGAAGAAGAAGAAGAGGAAGAAGAACGTTCACTCTTTATATATATCCTTACAGCGGTTATAATTGTCTTTATCATTGTTGCAGTTATTTTCTTTACATCACTCATAAAGGATATATTCGGAACAGGCTCTGTAACAAGCAACCGTGAATTTCAGATGATTGACCTTGTGGGAATGAATTACAATGAGGTTATGGAAAAGTATCCCGAACTGGATATTAATATTACCGGAAGTGCTTACTCCGAATATGAAGTAGATGCTATTATTGAACAGAGTGTTGAACCCGGTACAACTGTTAAAAAAGGTGTTGAAGTTGATGTAAAAATCAGCAAGGGTGTAAAAATGGTAAAAGTTCCGAGCGTTGTAAATATGGATTATACCACTGCACAGACAGCGCTTGAACAGGAAGGTCTTATTGCGGATATCAAGTTTATGACGCATGAGGAAATTGAAGAAGATTATGTTATCAAAACTGAACCGGAAGCTAAAACAGAAGTTGAACCGGGTTCAAGAGTTGTTGTATATGTAAGTAAAGGTCCATTCATTACTACTGTTATCGTTCCTGATTTTGTAGGCATGACAGAGGAAGAAGCAAAGGCACGCTGCACATATGAGGAACTGGAATGGGAAATAATTGAACGTGATTCAACTGAACCTATCGGCACTGTCATTGCACAGAGTCTTGAACCTGATACAAAGGTTGATTCGGGTACAAAGGTTACACTTACAATCAGTAACGGAAATGCTCCTTCAGCGTCTGTTCCTATTACAATTCCGATTCCAAACAATGCGTCAGGCACATTTAAATTTGTGCTTTATGTTGAAGGTGTTGCAACTGTTGAAAAATCAAATGTAAATGCTATGTATGCAAGCACTGTAACACTTACTGTTGATGGCACCGGAACTCAGGTAGTTCTTGTTGAACTTACAAATCAGGATAACAATATGACATCTGTTATCGGAAAATATACTGTTGACTTTACAAATCAGACTTTCAGTCCTCTTTCAGAAAAGATTAATGATGCGTTTGTAGAGGTTGACGGAATTTACAAGGAAACTGAACCGCCTGCAACAGAAGCCGAAACTATTGCGGAACATACATGGTGGTCACCTGAAACTGAAGCTGTTACAGAACCGGAAGTTACAGAACCTGTTGTTGAAAATCCGGTTCAGGATAATTCTGATAATTCCGGTCAGGACGCAAATGCTGACCCTAATGTTCAGCAATAACAGGAAAAGGATATATTTATATGATTGAAAATTCTGACAGAAAAAATGACAGGAACGGAATTATAATCAAAGCTGTCGGGGGACTCTATACAATAGAGTCCCTTGATGGTATTTATGAGTGCAAGGCACGGGGAATTTTCAGAAAGCATAATATTTCTCCTATGGTAGGAGATAATGCAGTATTTACAGATGAAAGAGTAATAACAGATATACTTCCAAGAAAAAATTTTATAATAAGACCTCCGCTTGCAAATCTTGACCAGCTTATATTTGTAGTATCAATGTGCAAGCCGTCGCCTAATCTTTTGCTTCTTGATAAATTCATAGCGGTTGCGGAATATAAAAATATAACTCCTGTTGTTGTGCTTACCAAGACAGACCTTGACAGCTTTGACAGCATATTCAGAATTTACAGCAGTATTGGTATAAAAACGATACCTGTTGATTACAGCAACCCTGATACATTAAATGAAGTTTCTGATATTCTTAAAGATAAAGTAAGTGCGTTTACAGGAAATACAGGTGCAGGAAAATCCACACTTTTAAATGCTGTTGACAGTTCACTTAATATCCCTACAGGTGAGATAAGCGAGAAGCTCGGCAGAGGGAGGCATACAACACGCCATGCAAGTCTTTATAAACTTAAGGACGGCGGATATATTGCAGATACTCCCGGATTTTCAACATTTGAAACCGGAAAATATGATGTAATACGCAAAGAGGATTTAAGCTGCTGTTTCCGGGAATTTGCGGAATATGCTGACAAATGTCGTTTTAGAGATTGCTCCCACACAAAAGAAAAGGACTGTATGGTTATAGATGCAGTTAAAAACGGATTGATTTCACCGTCACGCCATGCAAGCTATGCTGAAATGTATGAAGAAGCAAGGCTTATAAAGGAATGGGAGCTTTAAAAGTGAAAAAATGTGTAATATTTGCAGGTGCCGAAGTTAGTGATATATCACAGATAAGCTTTGATGATGATACATTTGTCATATGTGCTGACGGCGGATATGACAATGCAGTTAAATTTGAGATAGTTCCTGATATGGCTATAGGTGATTTTGATACAATTGACAGCGGAAAAATAAAAGGCTGTGATATAAGAATTTATCCGCCTGAAAAAGATGATACAGACACAATGATTGCAGTTAAGACGGCACTTGAAATGGGATATAATGAAATAGTTATAACAGGTGCATTGGGCGGCAGGCTTGACCATACAATTGCAAATATACAGACTCTTATGTATATAACGGAACATAATGCACATGGAACTATTATCGGTGACAGTGATATTGCAACAGTTCAGAAAAATTCACAGCATATATATGACAGAATTGACGGATATACATTTTCAATGTTCTCAATGATATCATGTTCAGACGGCATAACTACCTCCGGTCTTAAATATAATCTTGAAAACGGATTTCTTGAAAATACATTTCCTCTCGGTGTAAGTAATGAAATTATCGGAAAAAACTGTAAGGTAGAAGTGAAAAATGGTGTTTTGCTTATAATTTTTTCAAAAGACACGAACCTATAAACAATTTCTGAATATAATACTAATAGACTTTATATTCAGGAGGCTGGTTTTATGAAAATAGTAGTTATAAAAAGTCCGAAAATTCTTGCAGATTTTTTCAGAGTTATATTTAAAATAAAAAAAGAAGAACCGGTTGAATAAAAATAATTACATAAATGCGGAACAGATTTTAATATGATGTTTCCGCATTTATTTTTTTATGTCATATCATCTTAATTTTCTGAATAATATTAAAAAAATATGTTTTTCGGAGGGTTTGCCGTGAATGATAATAATTATGAAATAAATGAAAATCATGAAAAGCATGAATATAATTATTATGATAGCAGTGAAGATGAGAAAAAAGATAAGCTTAATGATATTGTGATTACTCAGTGCATACTATGTCTTGCAATAGCTGTTGGTATGCTTGTGCTTAATATATGCTGTCCTGATATAAGCCGTGAGCTTATAGAGAAATATAAGCAGTATTCAGGAACTTCTGACAGTGAAACGGTATGCGATTTTGTAAGCAAAGCAGTTCAGGCTTTCAGCAGTCTGTCACAATGATTGAATTTTCTTTTAACAAAATAAAGTTAAGGGCGGATTTCAGTTTTTTTGCAGTTATAGCAGTTTTATTTATGCTTGATGATGAAATAAATATTATATCCGCTTTTTTGGTATGCCTTATACATGAAACAGGGCATCTTATACCAATGACTTTATTTGGTGAAAAAATAAATATGATAAGGCTGTATGGCGCAGGAATAAGAATTATTCCTGAAAAAAATCCTTTGAAACCGTTTTACAGGGATATGATTATTCTTATGGGCGGAAGTATAATGAATTTTATAGTTGCCATTGCAATAATTGCTGTCGGAAGAAAAATTAATGTGTTTTCACTTATGAATATAATTATAGGAATTTTTAATCTGCTCCCATACAGAAACTTTGACGGCGGGGAAATTCTTATATCACTTATTGAATATTACGGCAGTGAAAATATGAAATATCATACTGATATGCTTATAAGATTTGCAGGAATTATCATTTCAGTATGTCTTGCATTTATATTTTTTATATCAGGAGCTCCAAATATTACCCTTGCTGTAACAATATTATATCTTGCACTTCTTTCTGTCTGAAAGTATTGATTATTTTCTGATATTGTAGTAAAATTATATAATATGGCATGAATAAAATATAATTTTTACGGAGGAGTTTAATGTTAAAGGATAGAATCGAAAATCTTCTGCTTAAAGTTCAGAAACCGGCAAGATATGCCGGCGGTGAACTTGGCAGTGTTGTAAAGGATAAAAGCAGAATTGATGTAAGATTTGCATTCTGCTTTCCTGATAACTATGATGTCGGAATGTCACATCTCGGAATGAAGATACTCTATTCTCTTATAAATAAAAGAGAGAATTACTGGTGTGAGAGAGTTTTTGCACCATGGACTGACTTTGAAAATCTTATGAGGGAAAATGATATTCCGCTTTATGCTCTTGAGAGCTTTGACCCGATAAGGAATTTTGATTTCATAGGCTTTACAATGCAGTATGAGCTTTCATATACAAATGTTCTCAATATGCTTGACCTTGCAGGAGTTCCGATATATGCAAAAGACAGAGGAGAAACTCTTTATCCGATAGTTGTTGCAGGCGGGCCGTGTGTGTGCAATCCTGAACCGCTTGCAGATTTCTTTGACCTTTTTATTCTCGGAGAAGGTGAGGAAGTAAATCTTGAACTTATGGATTTATATAATGATATGAAAAAACAGGAGGCAACACGTTCGCAATTTCTTGAAAAAGCTTCTGAAATTGAGGGAATATATGTTCCGTCACTTTATGAGATTGAATATAATGATGACAATACAGTAAAGTCTGTAAATCCGCTTAAAAATGCCCCTGCTAAAATAAAAAAGCGTATCATAAAGGATATGGACAGTGTTTATTATCCTGAACAGTTTATTGTGCCTTACACTGATATAGTTCATGACCGTTCATCTGTAGAAGTTTTAAGAGGCTGTATAAGAGGGTGCAGATTCTGTCAGGCAGGATTTTTATACAGACCGTTCAGGGAAAAATCAGTCAGTACAATATGCAGACAGGCAAAATCTCTTTGCGAAAGTACAGGATATGAGGAACTTTCACTTGCATCATTAAGTACAAGTGACCATTCACAGATTGACCCTATGCTTACTGAACTTATAAAATATACTGAAAAAGAACGTGTAAATCTTGCACTTCCATCTTTGCGTGTGGATAACTTTACTGATTCACTGCTTGAAAAAATCAGAAAAGTAAGAAAAAGCGGTCTGACATTCGCTCCGGAGGCAGGAACTCAGCGTTTGCGTGATGTTATAAACAAGAATGTTTCAGAAGAAGAAGTAATGTCAACGTGCCGTATTGCTTTTGAAGGCGGTTATACGAATGTAAAGCTGTATTTCATGCTCGGACTGCCAACTGAATGTGATGAGGATATTGTCGGAATTGCTGAACTTGCCCAGAAAGTCGTTGATTTATACTATACAATTCCAAACCGTCCGAAAGGAAAATCCGTTCAGGTATCAATAAGCACTGCAACATTCGTTCCAAAGCCTTTTACTCCGTTTCAGTTTGAACCGCAGTCAACCCGTGAGGAAATTGAACATAAACAGAAACTGCTTATTGATTCAATAAAGACAAAGAAGATAAAGGCAAGCTGGCATAATCCTGATGTAAGCATACTTGAAGCAGTGCTTGCCAAAGGTGACAGACGTGTCGCAGATGTGATATACAGAGCATGGAAAAAAGGCTGTAAATTTGATAGCTGGGAAGAATATTTCAAATATGACAAATGGATTGAGGCATTTGATGAATCAGGAATTGATATTTCATTCTATGCAAACAGAAAAAGAAATTATGATGAAATTCTTCCGTGGGAACATCTTGATTATCTTGTTTCAAAAAATTTCTTTATAAGAGAACATAAAAAAGCTGTTAATGATGAAATTACAACACCTAACTGCCGTTTGAGATGTTCAGGCTGCGGAGTAAATAAAGCTGTAGGGAGGGAATGTTTTGACTGATATAAGAGCTGTATTCGGAAAAAGCGGACGTGCTGTGTATATGTCACATCTCGACCTCAACAGATGTATGCAGAGAGCTTTCAGACGTGCTGGACTGCCTATATGGTACACCGAAGGATTCAATCCGCATGCATATATAATGTTCGCACTGGCTCTTTCTCTCGGATATGAGAGCAGATGCGAAGTTATGGATTTTAAACTGACTGAGAATATTCCTTTTGATGAAATCAGAGAAAGACTTAATAAATCTCTTCCCAGCGGTCTTGAAATTATAAAAGTTTCAGCACCCGTGAAAAGTCATAAGGATATATGTTCTGCTGAATTTGAAATAAATATGTTCTGTGACAATCCTCACAGACTTGAATCAGAATTTTTAGAATTTATATCTCAGGATAAAATTACCGTCCTTAAAAGAAATAAGAAGAAACAAATGATTGAAACTGATTTAAAGCCTTTTACACAGATATTATCAGTTATATCAGATGATAAAAAGGCAACAGTCACATTAAAGCTTCCGGCAGGTACTCAGCAGAATTTTAATCCATCACTTATTACTGATGCTTTCTGCAATATATCGTCTCAAAAAATAAATCTTTTGAAAATTGAAAGAAAGAAAATAATTTGCAGTGACGGCAAAGATTTTTTGTAAAAACCCTTGCATTTTTGACTGTAATATGTTATTATATAAAAGCATTTGAAATCCGCTGACATGATGGTTTATCATTCAGCGAGAGTTAATGCCATTAAATGACATTAAGTCGGACAGTCCGCTGTACCGAATATGTACAAGAATGTCCGGAAATTTTTAAGGAGGATTTTTAAAATGGACGCTCTCAAGCTTATTAGTCAGGACAGTATGAAAAAGGAAGTTCCTTCAGTTAATATCGGTGATACTGTAAAGGTTCACGTTAAAATTAAGGAAGGTGACAAATTCCGTATTCAGATTTTTGAAGGAACTGTTATTGCAAAGAAACACGGCGGCATCAATGAAACATTTACTGTAAGACGTGTTGCACACGGCTGCGGTATAGAAAGAGTTTTCCCGCTTCATTCACCTGTAATCGACAAGATTGAAACAGTAAGAACAGGTAAAGTACGCAGAGCTAAACTCTACTATCTCCGTGACAGAGTTGGTAAGGCTGCAAAGGTTAAAGAAGCTATCCGTTAATCCGATGAAAGACATCTGTTCTTTTGTCTTGAAACGCATAACAGCGAACAAAGGGACGATTACGTCCCTTTTTTGCTATACTGATATATTGTTTTCTTGTATACGGAGGTGTTTTGCAATATGAGACCGGCACAAAATTCATCTGAATTATCAGATAAGGAAAATGTAAGTTTTATTGACGATTTTGCCGATATGGCAGAATCTGTAATTTATGCTGTATTTCTTGTATTGCTTGTATTTACTTTTCTGTTCCGTATAGCAACGGTTGAGGGTTCTTCAATGGTTCCGACACTTGAGGAAAATGACAGGCTTGTTGTTTCAAATATTATGTATGAACCAAAACAGGGTGATATAGTAATTATAAACAGTGAAAAAGCACATCTTTTTTCTGACAGCTCACAGACCGAAGTCATTGAAACTGAAGGACTTGAAAAGCGTATTGTAAAACGTGTGATTGCTACTGAAGGACAGAAACTCGATATAGATTTTGAACTCGGAATAGTTTATATTGATGATGTCCAGATTTATGAAAGTTATATAGCTGACCTGACAACATATGATGAAAAGGCTTTTGAATATCCGATAACTATACCCGAAGGCTATATATTCGTTATGGGAGATAACAGACTGCGTTCAAAGGACAGCCGTCACCCTGATATAGGTCTTGTCAGCAAAGACGATGTTGTGGGTCATGTTATACTCCGAATTTCTCCTTTTGAAAAATTCGGATTTGTATATTAAGCTATAGTCAGAAATGGGGAATTGAATTGGAAAATACATCTGAAAAAAAGAAAAGCAGTCTGTTAAATGATATACTGGAAATAATAGAATCCGTTCTTTTCTGGATATTTATGCTCAGACTGGTATTTATATTCATAATCGGAATAGCACAGGTTGACGGTTCTTCAATGTTTCCGACTTTAAGAGATACACAGAAACTGATATATTTCCATCTTTTCTATGAACCGAAGGACGGGGATATTGTAATTATAAACAGTGAGGCTCTTGATAAGGTAATAGTAAAAAGAGTCATTGCTACCGAAGGTCAGGAAATTGATATTGACTTTGAAACAGGAGCAGTTACAGTTGATGGTGAACTTCTTGATGAAACTTATATAAATAATCTGACTACAAATAATACAGGTGCTTTTGAAGATGAGGATTATCCGCTTACAGTGCCTGAAAACTGTGTTTTTGTTATGGGCGACAACCGCCAGAATTCAAAGGACAGCCGTCACTGGCAGGTCGGATTTATTCCCGAAGATGAAATTGTCGGCAAAGTATGTCTGAGATATTCACCTGTAAGCGATTTTACTGTATTTTAAAGGAGGGAATTTATGGCTGAAACACCATCAATTCAGTGGTTCCCCGGTCATATGGCAAAGACAAGAAGACTTATAAAATCCAATCTTTCACTTGTTGATGCCGTTGTGGAAATTCTTGATGCAAGAATACCGGTAAGCAGTCAGAATCCTGAAATGATAAAAATGACAAATGGCAAGCCAAGAATGTTTCTGCTGAATAAGTCCGATATGGCTGATGAAAGAGAAACTGACAAATGGATTGCTTACTATAAAAAACAGGGAATAACTGCAATTGCTGTTGACTGTAAAAGTGGAAAAGGCGTTAAGAACTTTATTCCTGTTCTGAAAAATCAGGTGCTTAAGGAACTCATTGAAAAAAGAAAAAGCAAGGGTATGACAGGTCTTGACATAAGAGTTATGATTGTAGGAATACCGAATGTCGGTAAATCTTCATTTATAAACAGAATGGCAAATTCAAAGCGTACAAAAGTTGAGGACAGACCCGGAGTTACCCGTACAAAGCAATGGGTTAAACTCGGTGACGGAATCGAAATGCTTGATATGCCTGGAGTACTGTGGCCGAAATTTGATGACCAGTCTGTTGCCCAGAAACTTGCATTTACAGGTGCAGTAAAAGATGATATACTTGATATAGAATCACTTTCATTTATTTTGCTTGAAAATCTTAAATCGGATTATTCAGAAAAACTTGAAGCAAGATATAATATACAGATTGAAGCAGATGATGACGGAATAAAAATGCTTGAAAAAATTGCACGCAAAAGAGGTATGCTTATTTCAGGCGGTGAGATAAACTATGAGAGGGCGGCAATAACTGTTATTGATGAGTTCAGAGCTGCGAAAATCGGCAGAATAACTCTTGAAAAATCAGGTGACTTAAATGGCTGATGAAGAAAAAATATTGCTTTTTGACTATGATAAAGCTGTAAGAAATAAATATGGCATATTCTGCGGAGTTGATGAGGCAGGCAGAGGTCCTCTTGCCGGAGATGTATATGCTGCTGCTGTTATTCTTCCTGAAAATCTTGTCATGGACGGAATCAATGACAGCAAGAAAATTTCTGAAAAAAAACGTGAAAAGCTTTATGATGAAATAAAGGAAAAAGCTGCTGCATACTGTATTGCATCGGCAAGCGTTGAGGAAATTGAAAAACTGAATATCCTTAATGCCGCAATGCTTGCAATGAAACGTGCAGTTGAGGGACTTGCAATCGCTCCTCAGACAGCATTGATTGATGGAAATAAATGTCCTGACCTTAAAATAAGAGCATTGTCTGTGGTAAAGGGCGATGCGACTTCTGCAAGCATTGCCGCAGCTTCAATTCTTGCAAAGGTTGAAAGAGACAGGTATATGAAGCAAATGGCTTTGAAATATCCTCAGTATGCTTTTGAAAAGCATAAGGGATATGGTACAAGATTGCATTATCAGATGATTGAAAAATATGGAATATGTGAAATTCACAGACCAAGTTTTCTTAAAAATGTAGATTATGACAAGTAAAGAAAAGGGAAATATGGGCGAAAATGCTGTATGCGGATATCTTGAATCCTATGGTTACCATATTATTGAAAGAAATTTCCGCATAAAAGGCGGCGAAATTGATATTATTGCGTGCAATGATGAATTTATCGCATTTGTTGAGGTAAAGACAAGAAAGAAAAACTCTCTTGTATCTGCTTTTGATGCAGTTACATTTTCAAAAAAGAAATTTATTGTAAGAACAGCCTCTGAATATTCCTGTAAATTTCCGCTTGAATATCAGCCAAGATTTGATATTGCTGAAGTTATAATAGAGGATAATGGCTGTATTTGTGAAATAAATTATATTGAAAATGCTTTTGATACCGCAGATTATGACTATATACTTGTAATGTGCGAGTAAAAATAAAAAATTTATAAAAGGGTGATGGTTATGTTTTATAAAAGTACAAGAGACAGTGCTGTTAAGGTTGAAAGTTCAGCCGCTATAGCACAGGGTATATCTGCTGACGGAGGTCTTTTTGTACCAAGTGAAATTCCTTCAATAACTCTTGATGAAATCAGTTCTATGGCAAATATGAGCTATTCAGAAAGAGCTGCACTTGTATTTTCAAAATATCTTACTGATTTTACAGATGCAGAAATAAGATACTGCACTGACAATGCATACAATACAAAGAATTTTGAAACAGAAAATATTGCTGAAATATCACATCTATTTGACGGTACATATATGCTTGAACTCTGGCATGGTCCTACCTGTGCTTTCAAGGATATGGCACTTCAGATACTTCCTTATTTTCTTACAACTTCAAGCAAAAAGCTTAACCTCAATAAAAAGATAGTTATTCTTGTTGCCACATCAGGCGATACAGGAAAGGCTGCTCTTGACGGTTTCAAGGACGTTGAAGATACACAGATACTTGTATTCTATCCTGAAGAAGGTGTAAGCCCGATGCAAAAGCGTCAGATGACAACTCAGGACGGAAATAATGTGGGAGTATGTGCAATAAAGGGCAATTTCGATGACTGTCAGAGCGGTGTAAAGAAGATATTTACCGACAGTGAAGTAACATCTCTCCTTGATAAGAACGGTATGATGTTTTCCAGTGCAAACTCAATTAACTGGGGCAGACTTGTTCCGCAGATTGTTTATTATATTTCAGCTTATGCAACTCTTGTATCCGATAAGGAAATTGAACTCGGTGAGAAAATCAATATAGTTGTTCCGACAGGCAATTTCGGAAATATACTTGCAGGTTACTATGCAAAGCAGATGGGACTTCCTGTAAACAGACTCATATGTGCTTCAAATGTAAACAAGGTTCTTACTGATTTCATCAATACAGGCGTATATGACAGAAACCGTGAATTTTATGCAACCTGTTCACCTTCAATGGATATCCTCATTTCAAGCAACCTTGAAAGACTTCTTTATCTTCTTACAGGTGAAGATGATGCACAGATAAGAGAATGGTTCACATCACTTGCAAATGACGGAAAATATGAAGTAAGCAATGAGGTAAAGGAACTCCTTGCAAAGGATTTTTCAGCAGGATTCTGCGATGATGCTGATACAAAGAAAACCATTAAGGAAATATATGACAAATATTCCTATACCTGCGATACACATACAGCCGTTGCTGTCAAGGTTTACAATGAATACAGGGCAAATACAGGCGATACAACAAAGACAATAATTGCTTCAACTGCAAGTCCCTATAAATTCAGTGCAAGCGTTCTTGAAGCAGTTCAGGGCAAAAAATCAGACCTTGATGAATATGAAATGATTGATGTTCTCAATGAACTTTCAAAGATTGATATTCCTAAATCACTTGCCGAACTTAAGGACAAGGAAAGAAGATTCAGCGATTCAATCGAAAAAACTGATATGAAGGAATATGTTATCAGAGATTTGAAGCTTAATAAATAAAATTTTAATCTGCGGAGGTGAATATGGATTGTCATTGTTTGCGATAGGCGACCTGCATCTTTCATTTGGAGTACAGAAGCCAATGGATATTTTTAAAGGCTGGGAAAATCATGCTGAAATTCTCAGGAAAAACTGGCTGAATCAGATTAATTCAGAGGATACAGTCGTTCTTGCAGGAGATATTTCATGGGGTATGAATTTTGCAGAGTCATTCAAAGATTTTGAATTTATCCATTCACTTCCCGGAAAAAAAATTATTTTAAAAGGCAATCACGATTACTGGTGGAACTCACTTGCGAAGATGAGGAGATTTTTCCTTGAAAACGGATTTGATGATATCAGTATACTTCATAACAATCATTACAGTTATGAAAATATCGGGATATGCGGAACAAGAGGTTGGGTTCAGATGGCTGATGAACCCGCAGATGCAAAAATTCTTGCAAGGGAAGTGCAGAGGCTTGAAACATCTTTAAAATCGGCATTGAGCGAAAATCTTGAACCGATTGTTTTCCTGCATTATCCCCCTGTTTATGGTTCAAACTGCAATTATGAAATTATTGAAATAATGAGAAAATACGGCATAAAAAAATGCTTCTACGGTCATGTTCATGGATATGCACATAAAAATGCAGTTACAGGTGAGCGTGACGGCATTGATTTTAGAATGATTTCGGGTGATTATGTACATTTTTCACCTTGTAAAGTTGTATAATTTCGTCAAAACGTAGAATGAACTTGCCAGCTATAGCAAAATATTTAATATTATGCTATAATATTTTGGATATGTTTTTAATTAATGGAGGACAGTAAAAATGAGTTTAAAATCTTCAACTAATACAAAAGTAAATACTTATGAGCTTATTCTTGAGGTTAATGCTGCTGATTTTGATGCAGCTGTTGAAAAATCATACCAGAAACAGAAAAAGAATATTTCTGTTCCGGGTTTCAGAAAAGGTCATGTAACAAGAAAGTTTGCTGAAAAATATTTCGGTGAAAATGCTTTCTGGAATGAAGCAATTGATTCTCTGTGCAATACTGAAGTTGCTGCTGCACTTGCAGAAACAAAGCTCGATATCGTTGACAGACCGGCTGTTGAACTCGTTTCAGCAGATATGAACGATGGCGTTGTTTTAAAGGCTGTTCTTACAGTAAAGCCTGAAGTAAAAATTGATGGCTACAAGGGAATAAAGGCTGCAAAGATTGTAAAGGAAATAACTGATGCCGATGTAATGGCTCAGATTGATTCAGTAAGAGCAAGAAATGCAAGAATCGTTTCAGTAGATGACAGACCGGCTCAGATGGGCGATGAAGTTGTTATCGATTTTGAAGGATTTAAGGACGGAGAAGCTTTTGACGGCGGTAAGGCTGAAGATTTCAACCTCAAGCTTGGAAGCGGTCAGTTTATTCCCGGATTTGAAGAAGCTGTTGCAGGTCACAGTGTAGGCGAAAAATTTGATATTGATGTTACATTCCCTGAAGATTATCAGATGGAATCACTCGCAGGACAGCCGGCTGTATTCAAGATTAATCTCAAGGAAATCACTGTACAGGAACTTCCTGAACTCGATGACGACTTTGTAAAGGATACTTCTGACTTTGAAACAGTTGATGAACTTAAAGCTGATACAATGAAGAATCTTACTGAAAATGTTGAAAAGAAAGCTGATGCTGACTTTGAAAATGCTGTTTTTGAAAAGGTTGTCGAACTTCTTGATGCCGAAATTCCGGAATGTATGTATGAAAACAGAATTGACAGATTTGTTTCAGAATTTGAACAGCGTCTTAAAATGCAGGGTATGGAACTTGCTCTCTATCTCCAGTATACAGGCATGGATATGGATTCATTCAGAGAAAGCCACAGAGAAAGAGCTGTAAGTGAAGTTAAACTTAGACTTGCTCTTGAAAAGATTGCACAGCTTGAAAATTGTGAAGTTTCTGAAGAAGAAATCGAAAATGGTATTGCTGATATCGCAAAATCAAATAATATTGATGCTGAAACTGTAAAGAGAATTATAAATGTTGATGATTATAAAACAGACCTTCTCGTTGAAAAGGCTGCTGCAATTGTAAGAGAAAATGCAATTGTTGATAATTCAATTGCTGCTGAAGTATCAGCTGAATAATTTATATAATTGTCAATATAAAAGCGCAGCTTACGCATAAATAACCTGCCGTCTGTCTGATTGCAGACGGCAGGAAAATTAAAATATACAGACTGAAAGGAAGATAATAAAATGAGTACTTTAGTGCCTTACGTTGTTGAACAGACAAGCCGTGGAGAACGTTCGTATGATATTTTTTCCAGATTGCTGAATGACCGCATAATTATGCTGTCAGACCAGGTCAATGATGCTACTGCAAGTGTTGTAGTTGCACAGTTGCTTTATCTGGAAAGTCAGGACGCTGAAAAAGATATCAGCTTATATATAAACAGCCCAGGCGGTTCTATTACTTCCGGAATGGCGATATATGATACAATGCAGTATATAAAATGCGATGTATCAACTATCTGCATAGGTATGGCTGCTTCAATGGGTGCATTTCTGCTTTCCGCAGGTGCAAAAGGCAAAAGACTTGCGCTTCCGCACAGTGAAATAATGATTCATCAGCCTCTTATTTCAGGAGGACTTTCAGGTCAGTGTACTGATATTAAAATTCATTCAGACCATCTTGTCAGAACAAGACAGACTCTTAATAAACTGCTTGCTGAAAATACAGGCAAACCACTTGATATAATAGAAAGAGATACTGAAAGAGATAATTTCATGGGCGCTCAGGAGGCTATGGAATACGGTCTTATTGATAAGGTAATTGATAAGAGATAAGGGAGTCTGAAAATATGGATACAGGTTTTAAAAAATGTGATTTCTGCGGCAAAGGTGAAAATAAAGTACAGAGTATGTTTTCATCAGGTGTATCTAATATATGCGATTCATGTGTACGTTATTGCTATGACATGATTGCAGGACCTCTTTCCGTGAAATCCTCAGGCAAGGTGAAAAATCCGCCTCCTGTAAAATCAAATATAAAACTAAAAAAACCAGCTGAAATAAAAAAAGTTCTTGATGAATATGTTGTCGGTCAGGACGATGCGAAAATTGCTCTTGCGGTTTCGGTATATAACCACTACAAGAGAATTTTAAATCAGGACGATGGCAATGATGTTGAAATCCAGAAAAGTAATGTTCTGCTTCTCGGTCCGACTGGCGTTGGAAAAACATTCCTTGCACAGACTCTTGCAAGAACTCTTGATGTTCCTTTTGCTATAGCTGATGCAACAACTATAACAGAGGCAGGATATGTCGGTGATGACGTTGAAAATGTTCTTCTCCGTCTTATTCAGGCTGCTGATATGGATATTGAAGCCGCTGAAAAAGGTATTATATATATTGATGAAATCGATAAGATTGCAAGAAAATCGGAAAATACATCTATTACCCGTGATGTAAGCGGTGAAGGTGTTCAGCAGGCTCTCCTCAAAATTATTGAAGGTACTGTTTCAAATGTTCCTCCGCAGGGCGGAAGAAAACATCCTAATCAGGAATTTATTCATATAAATACAAAGAATATTCTCTTTATATGTGGAGGTGCTTTTGATGGTCTTGAAAAAGCTATACAAAAACGTACCGAAAGTTCTGCAATAGGATTTGGTGCTGATGTTAAAGTTAAAAAGGCTGAAATGAATAATATATTCAAGAAAGTTGTTCCACAGGATTTGGTGAAATTCGGCATAGTTCCTGAACTGGTAGGACGTCTTCCGATTATTACAGTCCTTGATGAACTCGATGAACAGGCACTTGTAAAAATCCTTACAGAGCCTAAAAATGCTCTTATTAAACAATACAGCAAGCTCTTTGAATATGATGATATTGAACTTGTTGTCGAAGATGATGCACTTATTGAAATTGCAAAGAAAACTATTGCACAGAAAACCGGTGCAAGAGGACTTCGTTCAATCGTTGAGAGCATACTTATGGGTATAATGTTTACAGCACCTACAACGGGCGATGTTGCTAAGGTAACAATTACTGCTGATTGTGTTTTAAACAAGACAGAACCTGTTATTGAATATAAATCAAAGCCACTGAAAAAATAACAGATGTATATTTTATAAAACAATTGTCCTTCCGGATTATTTTGACATTCGGAAGGACTTTGCGTATTGTACTTGCATTTATTGATGATTTATTATATAATAATAGATAATTACTTTAAAATAACTTGTTTTAAAATTTTGCAAATTTTGATATAAAAATTATTAGTGATAGAATGGTGGAGGAGTATGGGAGAACTTAAAAATAAAAATATGATGCCATGCGTTGCAATGCGTGGTCTTGTTGCATTTCCGAAAATGATAATGCATTTTGAAATTTCAAGGGATATATCCGTGAAAGCAATTAAGAAAGCAATTGATACAGACCGCAGAGTTTTTTTGGTTACTCAGAAAGATTGCCTTATTGATAATCCTGAAGAAAAGGATTTATATAAAATAGGTGTGGTTGCTGAGGTAAGACAGGTTCTTCAGGCTCCGGACGGAATTATGAGGGCAGTTGTTGAAGGAATGTATAAGGCAAGGCTTGTAAGCTTTGATGATACTTCTGAAGAATATATACAGTGCGAAACAAGAAGAACTGCTAATTACAGCAGAAGCAAATGTGATGAAACAGAACTTCAGGCAGTAATTCGTTCACTGAAGAAAATATTTGAGCAGTATTCTGATATGCTTCCGAAAATGCCTAAAGAACTGGTTTTGAATATTATCGGACAGGAAGACCCTGTTATGCTTTTTGAGAATATTGCTTTTAATATAACGCTCGATTATCATGACAGACAAAGACTTCTTGAAGAAAACAGCATAATAGTACGCCTTAGTATGCTTTGCAGTATAATGCTTAAAGAAATTGAAATCATAAAAATTGAAAAGGATATTCAGGAGCAGGCATATGAAAGTATAGACAGAGGTCAGAAGGAATATTATCTTCGTGAACAGCTTCATGCAATTCAGAGCGAACTCGGTGAGGATTATACAAATGATGAACCGTCTGAATATAAGGAAAAAATTAAAAAGCTTAAGCTTGATGATGAAATTACTGAAAAGCTTATGAAAGAAGCCGAAAGGCTTGAAAAAATGCCGTCATCATCTCAGGAAGCATTTGTTATAAGAAATTATCTTGATACTGTTCTTGAACTGCCGTGGAATACAAAAAGCACAAAGAAAGTAAGTATTGAAAAGGCACAGCAGATTCTTGACAAAAAGCATTACGGACTGGAAAAGGTTAAGGAACGTATTCTTGAATGTATCGCTGTAAATGAACTTAACGGAGGTCTTAAAGGTCAGATTATATGCCTCGTAGGTCCTCCCGGAGTAGGAAAAACTTCAATAGGACATTCGCTTGCAAAGGCTCTCGGAAGAAAATATGCAAGAGTATCTCTTGGCGGTATAAAAGATGAATCCGATATAAGAGGTCACAGAAAAACTTATGTCGGAGCAATGCCGGGAAGAATTATAAATGCTGTAAAGCAGGCAGGTTCTAAAAATCCGCTTATCCTTTTTGATGAAATTGACAAGATGAGCAACGATTTCAGAGGTGACCCCTCATCAGCTATGCTTGAAGTCCTTGACAGCGAACAAAATAAGGAGTTTCGTGACCACTATATCGAACTTCCGTTTGATTTAAGCGGTGCTGTATTTGTTACAACTGCAAATACTACTGAAACAATTCCTGCACCGCTCCTTGACAGAATGGAAATAATTGAACTCGGAAGCTATACAAGAGAAGAAAAATTCCATATTGCAAAAGAACATCTTATCGGAAAAAATCTTAAGAAGAATGGCCTTAAAGCCTCACAGATGAAAATTGATGACAGTGCAGTATATGCTCTTATTGATTCTTATACAAAGGAAGCAGGTGTCAGAAATCTTTCAAGATATATTGAAAAACTCTGCCGTAAAACTGCAAAAGCGATTGTAAGCGGAACAGCAAAGAAACTTGTATTTACAAGTGAAAATCTTGAAGAATATATAGGCATAAAAAAATATCTTCCTGATGAACAGATTGGTTCAAATCAGGTTGGAATGGTAAACGGTCTTGCATGGACATCAGTCGGCGGAGTCCTTATGCCTCTTGAAGTTCTTGTACTGAAAGGCAAGGGCAATATTGAAATTACAGGTTCTCTCGGAGATGTTATGAAAGAAAGTGCAAAGCTTGCAGTAAGCTATGCAAGAAGTGTTGCTGACAAATACGGGATTGATGAGAATTTTTACAATGAAAAGGATTTGCATATTCATGCAGTTGAAGGAGCTGTTCCGAAAGACGGCCCGTCAGCAGGTGTAACAATGGCAACTGCAATTGTTTCTGCATTGTCAGGAATAGCTGTAAGAGGTGATGTTGCAATGACAGGCGAGATTACACTTCACGGAAAAGTTCTTCCTATAGGAGGACTTAAAGAAAAAACAATGGCAGCATATAAGGCTGATATAAAGACAGTTATAGTTCCGTATGCAAATAAGACTGACATTTCCGAAATTGATAAAACAGTAAGGGAAAGTCTTGAATTTGTATATGCAAGAACTCTTGACGATGTTCTCGAAGCCGCACTTGTAAAATCTGAAAAAATGGAAACAGTGGAAGTATAGGAGGATATATGAATTACAATAAGGTTGAATTTTATGCATCATATGGATTGTACTCCCAGATACCTCAGTCAGAAAAAATAGAGATAGCTTTTGCAGGACGTTCAAATGTAGGAAAATCAACGCTTATAAATAAAATTTTTAACAGAAAATCACTTGCAAGAGTAAGTTCAGTACCGGGGAAAACTGCAACTATTAATTTTTTCTCTCTTGAAAATGTTTTCTTTGCTGACTTGCCAGGGTATGGATATGCAAAAGTCGCAAAGTCTGAAAAAAGACGATGGTCGGAACTTATCGGGGGATACTTTGCTTCTGACAGGGATATAAGACTTGTATTTCTGCTGGTGGATATGCGTCATGCACCATCAGCAGATGATATTCAGATGATAGAATATCTTGTTGAAAATGAGTTTCCATTTGTAATTATACTTACAAAGGCTGATAAACTAAACAAAACTGAAAGAACTGAAAGAATGAAATCATTTGAAAGTGAAATTCCATATTTTAATGATATTCATATAGTGCCGTTTTCATCTCAGACAGGTGAAGGAACAGATGAGATACGTTCAATAATTGATGAAATAGCTTCTGATGAATAGACTTTTTCAATATGAGATTTAATAATGTTTCTCTTTACTTTTTTGTATTAGTGTGCTAAAATGATAATATAATAATTATTGTATTGAACTTTATAAAGCGGAGGAGAATATTAATGAACAGTAAGATTAAAGATGATGCAACAGATGATTTGTTTGAAGCAATACTGTGTCTTGAAAGTATTGATGAATGTTATAAATTCTTTGAGGATTTGTGTACTGTTCCTGAAATAAAGACTATGGCACAAAGACTGCATGTGGCAAAAATGCTTAGTTCACATCATGTGTATAAAGATATTGTAGATGAAACCAAAGCAAGTACTGCTACAATAAGCAGGGTAAATCGTTCACTCCAGTTTGGAAGTGACGGATATGAACTTGTATTGAAAAGGCTTAAGGATAAAAATGAAAAGTAATTATCGTTTTTTTGCATATTATTATGATTCCCTTACAGAAAATATAGATTATAAAAAAAGAGCAGAGTATTTTGACAGCATTATAAGAAAATTCGGAGGAAAACAGGGCGGAATATTACTTGATTTAGCCTGTGGTACAGGAATCCTTTCAGAGAAATTTGCCGAGATGGGATATGATGTGATAGGAATTGACAATTCTCCTGATATGCTTAATGAAGCTCTTGACAAGAAATTTGAAAGCGGTCATAATATACAGTATCTGTGTCAAGATATGAGAAAGCTTGATATGTTCGGAACAATTGATATAACTATATCAGCACTTGACAGCCTCAATCATCTTCAGACCCCTCAGGATTTAAAGTTGGTATTTGAAAGAGTATCCCTTTTTTCAGAGCCTGATGGACTATTTATATTTGATATGAATACTGTTTATAAACATAAAAATATACTTGGAAATAATGTTTTTACATATGAAACTGAAAATGTTTACTGTGTATGGGAAAACAGCTATTGTGAAAAAAATAATGAAGTATGTATAAATCTTGAATTTTTTGAGCGTGACGAGGAAGTGTATCACCGTTACAGTGAGAGTTTTTCTGAAACTGCATACAGCCTTGAATATATTGATGAACTTCTTGAAAATGCAGGATTTGAAATACTTGCACATTATGATGATGACAGCTTTGAACCTGTTAAAAATAACAGCCAGAGGGTTGTATATGTACTCAGAAAGGTGAGGTAATATTAATATGGGTATTCTTAAACGTGCAATATCAGCAGATGCATCTGTGGTATCGGCTGTTCTTGATGCTACGGATATAGTGAGTGAAATAGAGAAAATTCATAAGACATCAGCAGTTGTAACAGCAGGTCTTGGAAGACTTTCAATAGCTTGTTCACTAATAGGATATTCTTTAAAGGGAGAAGATGATTCTGTAACCGTAAGAATGGACGGAGGTGGGGCAACAGGTGCTCTTATAGCTGTTGCAGACAGCAGGGGAAATGTTAAAAGCTATGTTTCAAATCCTGTTGTTGAAATTCCTCTTAACAAGCATGGAAAACTTGATGTTGCGGGAGCAGTAGGAAAAAATGGTACACTTTCAGTTATAAAGGATTTAGGGCTTAAAGAGCCGTATTCCGGAACAGTTCCGATTGTATCAGGCGAGATTGCCGAAGATATAGCTGCATATTTTGCTGTAAGTGAGCAGATACCAACCGTATGCGGACTGGGAGTGCTTGTGAATCCTGACCTTACAGTTAATGTTGCAGGCGGATATCTTGTACAACTTCTGCCGTTTGCAGATGAAGTCTGTATTGATATACTTGAAAGAAATATTGAGAAAATGCCTCCTGTTACAAAGATGATGACCGATGGAATGACAGCTGAAGATATAGCGCTTAATCTTCTTGACGGACTTAATCCGAATATTCTTGATGAGGCGAAAGTATCATATAAATGCGACTGCGGACGAGATAGAGTATCAAAAGCATTGATAAGCCTTGGAAATGATGAGCTTCAGGCAATGGCTGACGAGGGAAAAGATACGGAGATTGTATGTCATTTCTGCAATAAGAAATATGTGTTTACACCCAAGCAGATATTAAATTTAAAAAAATAAAAATTTTTTTAAAAAAAGTATTGACAAATAAATTTATATGATGTATAATAATATATGTCGCTGGGAGATAGTCAAAAAACTTTCAGATGATTTATGATATGGGAGCATAGCTCAGCTGGGAGAGCATCTGCCTTACAAGCAGAGGGTCACAGGTTCGAGCCCTGTTGTTCCCATTTCAATGGCCCGATAGTTCAGTTGGTTAGAACGCTAGCCTGTCACGCTAGAGGTCGTGGGTTCGAGCCCCATTCGGGTCGTCACGGCTTTTAATCAATTGTTTATCAGCCAGTGCGGATTTAGCTCATCTGGTAGAGCGCCACCTTGCCAAGGTGGAGGTAGCGAGTTCGAGCCTCGTAATCCGCTCCAGTTACGGCGCTATAGCCAAGTGGTAAGGCGTGGGTCTGCAACACCCTGATCACCAGTTCAAATCTGGTTGGCGCCTCTGAAGAATAAGGCTTTCAGACTTAATATCTGAAAGCCTTATTCTTTGTAATCTATTCTAAGTGTTATATTTTTTGTACAGCACATTAACAGAATTCTCGCTAAGTCATTCAGATATCTGAGTTATCCGTCTGATGATGGGTAAGAATTTGTCGCCAAACAGATTCTTACTTGTGAGGGTACTATTATTTATCTACAAATTTATTTTAAAATATTAAAACATAAATACAATTAGAGAAAAGTAGTATAATATAAAAATATGAAATAATAAAAGAATATAATGACAGACAGTTCCGAAGAATAACAGGAGTAAAAAGAGCAGCATTTGAAAAAATAGTAGAAATACTCAAAAAAGGCTATACAGAAAAGCACAGGAGACGTGGGAGGAAACCAAAGCTTAGTATAGAAAATCAGTTGCTGGCAACACTTGAATATCTTCGTGAATACCGAACTTATGCCCATATAGCAGCAAGCTATGGAATAGCAGAAAGCAATATGTATCGTAGTATCAAATAGGTGGAAGAAACACTAATAAAAGAAGGAACATTTTCATTGCCTGGAAGAAAGAAATTATTAAAAAAGTGATACAGAATATGAAATAATTCTTATTAGAAAAAGATTTGATCTTCGTTTTTATTTAATTGCTGGCATTTGTAATTTTGATATGTCAATTTAATTTCGCAAGATGTCTATTTACTTGCTGACAAAGGATATGATACAGCAGAAATAGCAGATTATATAAAGAAAAATGGTGGAAAAATAGTAATTTCAAGTAAAAGCAATGCAGTAAATCCAAGAGCAACTGACTGGTGTATATATAAAGAAAGACATCTTATAGAAAACCTTTTTCTGAAAGCAAAAAATTTCAAGAGGTTTGCCACAAGATATGAAAAATCTGCTGCATCTTTTTCTGCTGTTGTATACATTGCTTTTATTCTTATTTGGTTACATTGACAGTTTCAGAACGCACTCAAGTGTAGTTTTTGTGCAAGGTCAAGAATTGAGTTAAGGAGGTATTTCATGGATTTTTATAACAATAAATATTATATGGAAGATGTTCACTATGTTGCTGAATTACCGCTTCCATGGGAAAAGCTGCAAAATAAAAGTGTTATGTTGTCTGGGGCAACTGGACTAATCGGTAGTTTTTTTATTGATGTCATCTTGGAGAAAAATATCAGTGACGGTTTAAACTGTACTGTTTATGCACTTGGACGAAACGAAGAAAAGGCAAGAGCAAGATTTTCAAAATTTCAAGACGATAGCAATTTTAGATTTATTCCGTATGACGTTAAAACTACGTTGGTGTGTGATGATTTATGCAAGATTGATTATATCCTTCATCTTGCTTCTAATACCCATCCGATGCTGTATTCGACTGATCCAATTGGAACAATTACAACTAATATTATCGGCGTTCAGAATATGCTGGAGTTTTCGGTCAAACATAAGGCTGATCGTTTTATATTTGCATCTTCTAACGAGATGTATGGAGAAAATCGAGGAGATGTTGAATTCTTTGATGAGGATTATTGTGGATATATCAATTGCAACACTTTGAGAGCCGGTTATCCAGAAAGTAAACGATGCGGCGAGGCATTATGTCAAGCATATAAAGTACAAAAAAACTTGAATGTAGGAATTGCTCGTTTAACTCGTTCATACGGTCCAACAATGCTAATGTCTGATACCAAAGCGGTTAGTCAGTTTATAAAAAAATGTATTGCGGGAGAAAATATTGTATTAAAGTCTGCTGGTATGCAGTATTTCAGTTATACTTATATGGCTGATGCTGTAAGTGGTTTGCTTTGGATATTATTAGTTGGCGAAAATGGTGAGGCTTACAATATTGCGGAAAAGCATAATGATATTAGATTAAAGGATCTTGCCTCAATTATTGCAAGAATAAACGGAAAAGAGGTTGTTTTTGAACAACCAGATGCTGTGGAGGCTGCTGGATATAGCAAAGCAACTAAAGCACGTCTTGATGGACATAAACTTTTAGATTTGGGCTGGAAACCCAAATATGATATAGAATCCGGAATGAAGAGAACAATTACAATTCTCAAAGAACTTTATAAATAAAAAAAGTATAAGCAGTAGGATTTTTATTAGAGCGTGTTTTGAAACTGAAGACTTATGTATAATATAAC
The DNA here is from genome assembly GCA_964426275.1 of uncultured Ruminococcus sp. Lineage (GTDB taxonomy): Bacteria > Bacillota > Clostridia > Oscillospirales > Ruminococcaceae > UBA5884. Next base: position 38,800 of record CAYRPZ010000005.1, read on the forward strand.
AAATATGATATAATAGGAATATTATGAGAAGATATGAATTAATGAATGGTTCATGGAATAAAATGGGTGGCTTAATGCCGCTTAAAAGAAAACCTCAAGGCGGATGCCCTGCCAAAAATAACAGAATTATGATGAACTGGAATTACTATTTTTCCGCCATTCTTCTTTATAATAATCGACCCTCTGAAAGAAATCTGTAAAAAGTCAGTCAACTGTGGTATAATAAAAATAACACAGAAGGCTGATTTTTTATGGGAAGAAGAAAAAGAGAACCAATGAGCGGGGGCAATAAGAACATCATAGGAATGCTGATTGAGGAGTACGACATCAAGTCAGCATAAGGGCATTGGCATGACAACACGTCAGATAAGCAAAACAATCGAGGATATCTAAAGTAAAGAAGCTATTTTCCAGCGATACGGCACTTCTGAAGGCACTGTATGTGGCGACTCATGAAATAGCGAAAAAATGAACTATGTCGCTGAGAAACTGGGATAGGGTTTTGGGAGAACTTGAGATTATGTATCACGACAGGCTGATATCCAAAGTATCTTGACAAATTATAGTATTCATTGTATACTGTAAAAAATGAGTGGTAAACTTTCATAATACTCACAACTTACGTTTTTATCGCAGTTTATTATTTACAGAGATTTTTTCGCAGAGCCATATAAATCTGCTACTTCTGCTGTATCATATCCTTTGTCAACAAGTATTCTTATTCAGTAAACATTTTTTCTCATTTTGTAACTAATGATGTTGAGTGGTATTATTATATTTCAAGCCGTTTGCTTACAGCGGAAGAACTTATTCATCATGCTCGAATAGAGTGGTCTGTTGAGGAAATGCATTAGCTGCTTGATGCCCATTTTAAGGAAGACCGGCGCAGGGTTGAAAGCAAAGATGTTCAACAGTTACTGAATATGTTCAGAAAAGACGCTATCAATCTCGTAAAGCAATTCAAATCCCAAACGGAATCCAAACAGACTATTTCAAACATTATGTTCCAGTGCTTACTTGAACCTCAGATGATTTTAAGAGTTTTGGGGAATTCTTGAAAATTGATTTCCATGAAAGCCTTATTTTTGGTATTGATTTTTATATGTTGATGTGATATAATAAAATTGGGTGATGAAAATGAAAAATAAGAGTAATTTTATAAAATATGCTCCGGTGATTTGTACTTCAGCAATAATTATTATTACAGTTTTTCTTTTCAAAGATTTGCAGGTTGAAGATATACTTAAATTTACACCTGACAATTTAATACTTGCTACACTGGTGATGATGGGAATTTATGCAGTAAAATCAATGTCAATGGTTTTTCCTGTATCTGTACTGCTTATGTCGTCAGGGCTTATATATTCCTATGGCATGGCTGTGGCCGTTAATATAATTGGAATACTGATATGTTTTACAATTCCATATATTGCAGGAAAATTTTCGGGAAGGGATATACTGGATAAATTTCTCGATAAATATCCTAAAATAAGTAAAATTTTTGAAAAGGGAAAAAAGAATAATGTTTTTACCGCATATATAATACGTACAGCAGGAGTTCCTGTAGATGTTGCAAGTCTTGTTATGGGAGCATCAGGAATATCATATAAATCGTTTATTATTGGTTCGCTTATGGGAATGGTGCCGAAAATTGTATTCTATACAACTATAGGAAGTACAATTGACGGTTCAGTTACTGCATATAATATTATAACAGCAGGTGTTCTTATGGTGATTATGTTCTTTGCATCATTTGCTGTCAACAGATATTTTAATAACAAAAATAATGAGAAAGAAATTTAATATATAAAGGAGTATTTCAATTATGAAAGCACTTGTAACAGGAGCAAGCTCAGGAATAGGCTGGGAAACGGCACTTTATCTCAGCAGTCTTGGATATGAACTGATTATAACAGGAAGAAATAAAAGTAAACTGCTTGAACTAAAAAAATTACTGACTACTAAAACATCAGTGGTTGTTCTTAATCTTGCAGATGATAATGCCCCTCAGAAATTATATGATTTCTGTAAGAATAAGGATATTGATTTGCTTGTAAATAATGCAGGATTCGGGCTTTTCGGAGAATTTGACAAAATACCTGCTGACAGAGATGAGGAGCTTATAAAGGTAAATGTTCTTGCACTCAATACTCTTACTAAACTTTTTCTTGCTGATTTCAAAAGAAAAAACAGTGGACATATTCTTAATATTGCATCAAGTGCAGGATTTGTTCCCGGTCCTATGATGGCATCATACTATGCTTCAAAAAGCTATGTTGTAAGACTTTCTCTTGCAATAAATGAGGAATTAAGACGTGCAAAGAGCAATGTAAAAATAAGTGTACTTTGTCCCGGACCTGTAAATACGAATTTCAATCATCGTGCAGGAGTTAATTTCAGTTTTAAGCCTGCCGATTGCCGTAAAGTTGCAAGATATGCAGTTGACAAAACAATTGCAGGTGAACTTATAATTGTTCCTACATTTAAAATGAAGGCAGTTGTGAAATTATCAAAATATGTACCGGACAATATTCTTTCAGCTGTTACATATAAAATTCAAGAGAAAAAGTTATAATGGACATTATCGGATAATTAAAAATCAAGTATGATGACAATATAAAATTTTATAAGGTGCTGAAATTTCCGATATTAACAAACTAAAGAATTATGCAGGATTTAAAATTCAGGATATTATCAAAGTAATTCTTATTTTATTAAGGATATGGAATTTTATAGAAAAATATAATTAAATATAGCTTTTTCAGATTATGACTGTAATTCTTATATAATGGTTTAAAATGAATTAATACCAAAGAATATTGAAAATTTTATATTAGCATTGTATTGAAAAATATAAGGAAAATTGCTATAATATTAATAGAATTATGCAATTTTAGAGATGTTATTTTATGAGGAGGAGTTTACTTTGAAGAAATTTTTCAAACAGGCATTATCAGCTATGCTTTCACTTGGAATGGCAATATCTGCAATACCTTCTATAAGTGAAACTGCTGAAGTTTCAGCAGAATCAAATTCAGATTACAATTATGGTGAAGCACTTCAGAAATCAATGTTTTTCTATCAGGTTCAGCAGTGCGGAGAACTTCCTGAATGGAATGAAGTTACATGGCGTGCTGATGCCATGACAAATGATTATGTACCGGGCGGTTGGTTTGATGCCGGTGACCATCTTAAATTTACTCTTACAAATGCTTATTCTGCGTCAATGCTTGCATGGGGATATCTTGAGTATAAGGACGGAGTGGAAAAATGCGGTGAATCAGAAGAATATCTTAACAATCTTGAATGGGTTCTTGATTATCTTGTGAATTGCGATTTAGGCGATGAAATTGTGTATATGATTGGTGATGGTTCATTTGACCATGTATGGTGGGGTTCGGCTGAAGTTTATATGAATAAATTTGAGCTTATGACAGGCGAAACAGAACGTCCTTACTATACCTGCAATGACAGCTGTATTGAAAGTCAGATGGCAGCGGCTCTTGCTGCCGGTTATCTCTGCTTTAAGGATTCAAATCCTGCAAAGGCAAAGACTTATCTTGAACACGCTGAAGCTTGTTTCAAGCGTGCTGATAAAAACCGTTCAATAGGTGATGATGCAGCTGAACAGTCTTATTATAAAATCTCAACTTTCTATGATGACCTTTTCTTTGCAGCAAACTGGCTCTATATGGCAACAGGTGAACAGTCATATCTTGACCTCTGTGAAAGCGATTATATACCAAATCTCGGCACAGAAGAACAGTCTACTGAATTGAAATTCACATGGGGACATTGCTGGGACGATACTCAGCAGGGTGCTACACTCCTTTATGCTATAAATACAGGCAAAAAAGAATGGATTGAACAGACTAAAAAGCATCTTGAATACTGGACAACAGGATATGGCGGAAAACAGGTTACATATACTCCTGACGGACTTGCATGGCTTTTCCAGTGGGGTTCTCTGCGTCACGCAACTACAACTGCATTTCTTGCATATGTTGCTGCCGACGAACTTTTTGCAGATGATGCCACATATAATAAAAAGTATATCGATTTTGCAGATTCACAGATGAATTATGCTTTTGGTGATAACTCCAGTAATTTCAGCTATGTTGTAGGAATGGGTGAAGATTATCCTAAAGCATGGCATCACAGAACTTCAAGCGGTGCATGGAATGATAAGTGGAGCAATATCGGACAGACTGAGGGTGAAGATGCTAAATCGCACGCACATACTCTTTATGGTGCATTGGTAGGAGGTCCTGACCAGAATGATGGTTATTCTGACAAGATAGGCGATTACCAGTACAGTGAAGTTGCTATTGACTATAATGCAGGATATACAGCTGCACTTTGTGCAATGGTTTCAAAATATGGCGGAACAATCGATGAATCATTCCCGCCGACAGAAGAACCAAAATGGAATGAATTCTTCATGAGAGCATCTATTAACCAGTCGTCAGGAAGCTTTACTGAAATTAAGGCATATGCAATGAATCATTCAGCATGGCCGGCAAGAACTATCAAGGATTTGTCATATAACTATTATTTCGATATTACTGAACTTATTGAGGCAGGAATGTCAATTGATGATGTAACTGTTAAAGTCGGTTCAGACCAGCATTCGGGCGATAAAGGCAAAATTTCAATTTCTGAACCTATTCATTATGCTGATAATATTTATTATGTAAAACTTTCATTTGCTGACGGAAGCGTTGTAATGCCGACAGGTCAGTCAGAACATCGTTCTGAATGTCAGTTCAGAATTTCAATTCCTGATAATATTCAGGGTGTATGGGATGCATCAAATGACTATTCATATACAGGACTTGTACAGGGCGGAGAAGATGCAATGATTGACACTCCGTATATGACAATGTACGATGGAGATACTCTTATCTGGGGTATAGAACCTGACGGAACAACTCCTTCTGATAATCCTGATATCAGTGGCAGTGACAGCAAGCTTAAAGGTGACGTTGATTTAAACGGTACTGTTGATTTAAAAGACCTTCTTGCACTTAAACGCTATATTCTCAATATGTTAAATCTTAACTCAACAGCTATGGATAATGCTGATATGAACAGCAATGAAAGCGTTGATATAATTGATGTTGTACTTCTTTGCAGAGAACTTATCAAATAGCATTTAATTCATATTTATTAAATAATACAAAGGCAGTGGCGAAAAATATAAATTATGTCACTGCCTTTAATATTGAATAAGCATATTTTTTAGAATATAATTGATAAAATTATAATATAAAATTAAAAATAATATTGCATATATTCAGAAATTAGGGTATAATTATTATAAAAATATAAGATTTTTTTCTGAAATGAGGAATTTTAAATATGAAAGACGGATTTGTCAAAATAGCCTGTGCGACTCCTGATATACACGTTGCAGACTGTGATTATAATGCACAGCAGATTATAAAAATGATAAAGGAAGCTTCACAGGATAATGCAAAGCTTATTGTATTTCCTGAACTCTGTATAACCGGATATACCTGCGGTGATTTATTTTTACAGGATATACTTATAAAATCAGCTGCTAAATCAGCAATGAAAATTGCTGAAGATACAAAGGAACTTGATATTGTTTCAATTGTCGGTCTGCCTGTTTCATGTAATAATAAGCTGTATAATTGTGCTGCTGTTATAAATGACGGCAGAGTAAAGGCAATTGTTCCTAAAATAAATATACCGAATTATTCTGAATTTTATGAGGCAAGACACTTTACAAGCGGTGCTGATATAAGCGAATACGGTTCAAGTTATTCAGAAGAATTTAAACTTAATCTTTCACCATTTACTGTTTTCAGACATAAAGCAATGGGCTGCTTTACATTTGGAGTGGAAATATGTGAGGACTTATGGGTAGGAAATTCACCGTCAGCAAGACTTGCAGAACAGGGTGCAATGCTTATAGTAAATCTTTCATGCAGTGATGAAATTATCGGAAAGGCAGATTACAGACGCACAATTATAAAGGCTAAATCAGGAAGCCTTCTATGTGCATATGCATATGCTGATGCCGGAATGGGTGAAAGTACTACAGATATGGTGTTTTCAGGGCATAATATAATAGCTGAAAACGGTTCGGTAATTGCAGAGTCAGAACGCTTTGAAAACAAGATTATTTATGCGGATATAGATTTTAAAAAGCTTGAAAGTGAACGCAGAAGACTGAATACCTGCAAACAAAATTCTACCTGTGACAGTTCAATATGTTCATTCGGAAAGAAAATTGATGATACAAAGCTTGAAAGATATTTTTCACCTGCACCATTCGTTCCAAGCGAAAAAGAAGACCTTTCAGAAAGATGTCTTGAAATTCATAAAATACAGGCAGCCGGACTTATGACAAGACTTAGGCATATAGGCTGTAAAAATGCAGTTATAGGACTTTCAGGCGGTCTTGACTCAACACTTGCGCTTATTGTTACAGTAAATGCCTTTGATATGCTCGGACTTGACAGGGAAGGAATAATAGCTGTTACAATGCCATGTTTCGGAACTACAAACCGTACTTATAACAATGCCTGTAAGCTTGCTCTTTCATATGGGACAACTTTAAGGGAAATTAATATAAGAAATAGCGTTCTACAGCATTTTGAGGATATTGAACATGATGACAATGTACATGATGTGACATATGAAAATTCGCAGGCAAGAGAACGCACCCAGATACTTATGGATATAGCAAATCAGACAAACGGCATTGTTATTGGTACAGGTGATTTGTCAGAGCTGGCTCTCGGCTGGGCAACATATAATGGTGACCATATGTCAATGTATGCAGTAAATTCATCAGTGCCAAAAACACTTGTAAGATATCTTGTATCCTATGAGGCATATATAAAGGACGGCATATTAAGAAATGTGCTTCTTGATATACTTGATACACCTGTAAGTCCTGAACTTCTTCCGCCTGAGGAAAATGGAGATATATCACAAAAAACAGAAAATATTGTAGGTCCTTATGAACTTCATGACTTTTTTCTTTATTATATGCTCAGATTTGGATTTTCACCATCAAAGATATTCAGAATGGCACAGTCGGCATTTAAGGGAACATATGATGATAAAACAATTCTCAGATGGGAAAAGACATTTTATAAACGATTTTTCTCACAGCAGTTCAAGCGTTCATGCCTGCCTGACGGCCCGAAAGTGGGAAGTGTAACACTTTCACCGAGAGGGGATTTCAGAATGCCGAGTGATGCGTGTGGAGATTTATGGCTTAAAGACCTTGATAATATTAAACTGCCGGAATAATGTGGCAGCTTGATTTTATTATATAAAAATAGATTTTTTGGAGGTAAATTACAAATGACTTACAAAGAGAGTTTTATAAAATTTATGACAGAGTGTGGAGTACTTACATTTGGAGATTTTACGCTTAAAAGCGGAAGAAAAGCACCTTATTTTGTAAATACAGGAAATTATAAAACAGGTATGCAGCTTGCAAAGCTTGGTGAATATTATGCGGAATGTATAAAGGAAAATAATGTTGATGTTGAAACTCTTTTCGGCCCTGCATATAAGGGAATACCGCTTGCAGTATCATGCAGTATAGCACTTTATAACAAATATGGTATTGATGTTAATTACTGTTTTGACCGCAAAGAAGCTAAAGACCATGGCGAAGGCGGAGTAATTGTAGGTAAACAGCTTACAGACGGTGAAAAGGTTGTAATTATTGAAGATGTAATTACAGCAGGTACAGCTATAAGACAGGTTCTCCCGATACTTAAAGCAAATGCAGATGTAAATATAACAGGAATGATAATATCAGTTGACAGAATGGAAAAGGGTAAGGGCGAACTTTCAGCTGTTCAGGAAGTAAAGAATGAATTTGGAATTTCAATTTATCCGATAGTTACAATCAATGATATCATTCAGGCGATAAAAGATGGTATAATTGACGGCAGAGAATATCTTGACAAAATGCTTGAATATAGAAAAACATACGGTGTTGAAGCATAAAAATTAAAATAAAACAGCAGAAATCTTTTTTACAAGAATTTCTGCTGTTTTAATATTATATTCTGAAATAATTATTCTCCGAATGAAACTCCGATATCTTTTGCAGTAATAACCAGCTGGTCATCAGGCTGAACGAATTTTGTAAGACCTGCAATATCATTGAGTTTATTTGATGTAATTTTTCCCTTTACCATTGCAACGGTTCTGCCATAGTTTTCATCTTTTATAAGCTGTGCGGCATGAACACCAAATTTTGTTGCAAGTATTCTGTCATATGCACTTGGACTGCCGCCTCTGAGCATATGACCGGGAACGCATACTCTTGCATCGATGCCTGTTTTCTGCTGGATTTGTGTGGCAATTCTTGATGTAGCAGTAACAATGCCTGCTTCAAGACGTTTCTGGGCACGTTCTTTCTTTTTCATAGCAGCTTCTTTCTTATCGAATACACCTTCAGCAACAGCGATAATGGAGAAAGTTTTGCCTGATTCTGTACGTTTAGTAACAGCTTCACATACTGAATTGATATCATATGGAATTTCAGGGATAAGGATTATATCAGCACCGCCTGCAAGACCTGCATTAAGTGTAAGCCAGCCAGCCTTATTTCCCATGATTTCACAGAGCATGATTCTTGAATGGCTTGCAGCAGTTGTATGAAGTCTGTCGATAGCATCTGTTGCTATGTCAACTGCGGTATGAAATCCGAATGTAACATCTGTACCATAGATATCATTGTCGATGGTTTTGGGCAAACCGATTACATTAAGGCCTTCGTCTGAAAGAAGCTTTGAAGTTTTATGAGTACCGTTTCCGCCAAGAGTGAGGAGAACATCAAGCTTTTGTTTTTTATAAGTTTCCTTCATGCTTTTTACTTTATCAATATTATCTTCACCAATTACAGTCATCATTTTATATGGCTGTCTTTTAGTTCCGAGAATAGTGCCTCCCTGAGTAAGAATACCTGAAAATTCAGCAGGTTTCATATCTCTTGCAAGATTGTTTATAAGTCCGTAATATCCGTTGGAAATTCCTACTATTTCGACATTATCCTCACCGAACTGTTCAAAGCAGGCTTTTGCAACGCCTCTTATAGTAGCATTAAGTCCGGGGCAGTCGCCTCCGCTTGTGAGTATTCCTATACGTCTTTTCATTTTAGATTACCTCCGATAT